>JBEIQK010000003.1:0-36595 GCA_040376505.1 Alphaproteobacteria bacterium
ACGCCCTCGCTACTCCGCCTTGAAGCTGGGCTCGCTCGCCTGGCCCCAGCGGAAGGTGGCGCTGGAGAGCAGGGAGACCTCGTCGGCGTCGGGGTCGATGACGAGGCCAAAGCGGGTGTGAATCCAGGTGTCTTCGCCCACGCCGAGCTCGCCGCCGAAAACCACCGGCACCCGCAGGATGGGGCCCTCGTCGGCGAGAGAGACGATCAGGCCGGGCTCGGCGCGGATGCGGGCCCGCTGGACGCCCATGCGGCCCAGCACGGTGAGCCCCACCTCATTGGGGATCTCCTCGTTGAGCCCCTGGCTCCAGGCGATCGCCACGCCCCCCTGCCCATCCTCGCCGAGGGGGCCCGCGAAGCTGAGCCAGGTCGAGGCCGCCTCGCGCCCGCCGGTCGACAGCTCGCCGTCGGGAAAGCGCAGGGCGTAGGCCGCGCTGAGGCTGAGGCCCGGCGCGTTCCAGCGGCTCTTGCCCAGGTCGGCGGCGCTGATGGCATAGGCTTTTTCGACGCAGGTGGCGTACTTGTCGAGCGCATCAGCGGTCTGGGCGGCGCGCAGGGCCTCGCAGCGGCCGAGCGCGGCCTTGGCGGCGGCGGCGTAGGCCTGGTCGAGGAGCGGGTCGGCCCCATCGAAGAAGACCATGCGCAGGCCCAGGGCGGCCCGAATGTCGCCCTCGTCCTGGGCGGTGGCTGCTGACAGCGCCGCCCGGCCGAGAAAGCGCATGGGCGCGCTCTCGGCGTAGCGTTGGGCCGTCACGTTGCGGGTGATGCCCATCGCCCGGCCGGAGATCTCGGCCACGCCGCCGGCCTTGGGGCTGCCATCGGCGGCGAAGAAGGAGGCGGCGGCCACGGCGAAGTCGGTGGGGCTGCTGGGCTCGTCAAAGCGCGTGGCGGTGCGGTCGATGGCGGCCAGGGCGGGCGGCTCGGGCAGCACATAGCCCTGGCTGCCGAGGCCCTCGGCCATCGCGAGGCCGACGAAGAGCAGGATCATCGCGCCGCCTTCGGGCGGATCGTGCCCTGGAGCGAGGTGGCTTTGCGGGCCGGGGCCGAGCCAGAGAGGCGAACCGGCCGCTCCAGGGCGCTGGCCTCGCCCTGCAGCAGGTCGAGGAGGAGGTGGTAGGGCGCATCGTCACCGGGGCCGAAGACGATGACGAGCCAGTCGAGGTGCGCATCATCGACGAGCAGGGCCTCGATCGGCACGGCCACCGCGCTGCCGTCGACCTCGATCTGCAGGGTGTGGGTTTGGGCGCTGCCGGCCAGGATGTGGGCCGTACAGCTCCCCCGCAGGCCGTCGCCCAGGGTGACCTGGAGGCGGAGCGGCGGCCCGTCGGCGCGAATTGTGGCGGATCGTTGGATGCGTTCCATCGCTTGAGCATAATCCGTGGCGGTCGGCTGCCGCGGTCAGCGGGTGACCGGTTAGGCGCCGGCCCGATGTCCGACACCCCCCAGACCCCGATCCAGCCGCGGCCGAAGGCCGTGATCCTCTTCATGACCGCGCCGATGGTCTTTGCTCTGCTCCTGATGGTGGCGGCCGGCACGGTGGCCCTCCTCGGGCGGATGGGCACCGACGCCACCGGCGCGCGCCTCACCCTGCGCTTCTCCGGCGCCTGTGTGGCGGCGGCGCGGCCCTTCATCCAGGGGCGGGCCGCGGAGATCGGCCTGGGCGAGCCCCAGTACGCCGAAGGCGACGACGGCCTGCGCCTCACCGCCACGATGCCCGGCCTGCCCGACGACGCCACCGCGATGCCGGCCCTCCTCGCCCGGCCGGGGCGCTTCACGGTCAACCACAACAGCGCCGTGCTCGCCGAGAACGCCGATCTGCGCATGGTGGAGATCCGCCTCGACGAGTCGGGCATGCCCTACACCTGGGTGCAGTTGGGCCCCGAGGCCGTGGAGCGCCTGCGCGCGGCGATCGCCGCCGATCCGCAGGGCAAGCTGGTCCTACGCCTCGACGACGAGGTGGTCTCCGAGCGGCCCAACACCGCCCAGATGACCGACGACAGCCTGCGGGTGGTCACGGGCGAGGGCATGACCGCCGATCGCATGCGCGTCGCCGCCGATCGGGCCATCGTCCTGCACAACGGGCCGATCCCCTGCGCCCTGGAGACCGCCACGGTGCCCGCCGGCTGACCTGGGCGCGCCCGCGGGCAACGCGATAGGCGCCGGGCCGTTCGGCGGGGCCCACCCGCTCCGGGGTGTCGAAGCCGAACGAGCTTGGAGCGACCATGCGTTACCGCGTCACCCTGATTCAAGGGGACGGCATCGGCCCGGAGGTCACCGGCGCCACCACCCGCATCCTCGCCGCGGCCGGCGCCCCCATCGACTGGGAAGACGCGCCTGCGGGCGGCGCCGCGATGGCCACCCACGGCGAGCCGATGCCGCGGGTCACCCTCGACTCGATCAAGCGCAACCGCCTGGGGCTCAAGGGCCCGCTGATGACCCCCAAGGGCGGCGGCTTCCGGTCGGCCAACGTGGCCCTGCGCCAGGAGCTCGACCTCTACGTGGGCTACCGGCCGGTGCGCAGCCTGCCCGGCGTGAAGACCCCCTACGAGAACGTCGACCTCGTCGTGCTTCGCGAAAATACCGAAGACCTCTACGCCGGCATCGAGCATGAGGTGACGCCCGGAACGGTGCTCACGCTCAAGATCTCCACCCGCAAGGCCGGCGAGCGGATCAGCCGCTGGGCCTTCGAGAACATGCGCTACACCGGCCGCCGACGCATCCACTGCTGCCACAAGGCGCCCGTGATGCCGCTCGCCGACGGCGCCTTCCTCGACGCCTTCCGGCAGGTGGGGGCCGAGTACCCCTTCATCGAGCGCCTCGACGTCGCCGTCGACGACCTCGCCATGATGCTGGCGATGGACCCCTCCACCTTCGACGTGATGCTGCTGCAGAACCTCTACGGCGACATCCTCTCCGACCTCGTGGCCGGCCTCGTCGGCGGCCTGGGCGTGGTGCCCGGCGCCAACATCGGCGACCAGGTCGCGGTCTTCGAGGCGGTGCACGGCACGGCCCCCGACATCGCCGGCCAGGGCCTCGCCAACCCGCTCGCCCTGCTGATGAGCGCCCTGCTGATGCTCGAGTACGTCGGCGAGCACAAGGTCAAGGCCCGCATCGAGCGGGCGGTCTGGGACGTGCTGGAAGCCGGCACGCACACCACCCGCGATCTCGGCGGCAAGGCCGGGACCGCCGAGTTCACCGAAGCCATCCTCGATCGGCTGTAGGAGCCCCCCATGTCCACCCCCCATGTGGTCACCTCCATCTCCGGCGACTGGATCGGCCCTGAGACCATGGCCACGGCCGAGCGGATCATCGCCGCGGCCGGCGTGAACATCGTCTACGAGCGCTTCGACTGCCAGGGTCCCGACCTGTCGCCCGAGCTGCTCGCCAGCGCCCGGCGCACCGGCGTGGTGCTCAAGGCCAAGCTCGACGCCCAGCGCCACAAGGGCAAGCTGCCGCCCACCGTGCGCCTCCGCAAAGAGCTCGGCACCTGGGCCACCCTGCGCCCGGCCCGCGCCGTGGCCGGCGCTCCTGCCCGCTTCCCGGCCCTCGACATCGTGGTGATCCGCGAGACCAGCGAGGACATCTACTCGGGCTTTGAGCACGAGGTCACCGAGGGCGCCTACGAGGCAGTCAAGGTCACCACCAAGGCCGCCTGCGAGCGCATCGCGCGCTTCGCCTACGAGTACGCCCGGGCCCACGGCCGCAAGAAGGTCACCATCGTCCACAAGTCGAACATCATGAAGAAGTCCGACGGGCTCTTCTTGAAGACGGCCCAGGCGGTGGGCGCCCAGTACCCCGACATCCAGACCGAGGATGTCATCGTCGACGCGCTGTGCATGCGCCTCGTGCGCTGGCCGATGTCCTTCGACGTGCTGCTGGCCGGCAACCTCTTCGGCGACATCGTCGGCGACCTCGTCTGCGGCCTCGCCGGCGGTGTGTCGGCCAGCGCCAGCTACTCGGTGGGCGATGGCGTGGCCCTCTTCGAGAACCCGCATGGCGAGGTGCCCGAGCACGTCGGCAACGGCAAGGCGAACCCCATTCCGATGGTGCTCACCGCCGCCCAGATGCTCCAGCACATCGGCGAGACCGCCGCCGCCGTCCGCATCCGCAAGGCCATCGACGAGGCCAGCCTCGCCGGGCTGCGCACCTACGATCAGGGCGGCACCGACGGCATCGCCGAGGTCGAGGCCGCCATCCTGGCCCGCCTTTAGGCCCCCGCCGCCCAGGCCCTTCGCAAGGCCTGGACCTGGGCGGCTGGATCGGCCGGGCCGAAGATCCCGGTGATCGTGGCGACGCCGGCGGCCCCGGCCTGGCGCATCGCTCCGGCGTTGTGCGGGCCCACCCCGCCCAGGGCGAAGAGGGGCAAGGGGCAGGCCGCGACGAGGCGGGCGAGGCCATGGAGCCCGAGAGTGGGCCGGCGATCGCCGCGTTTGCTCCCGGGTGAGAAGATCGGCGCCACCAGCGCCATCGCGCAGCCCGCCTCGAAGGCGCGGGCCAGCTCGGCTTCGTCGTGGGCGCTCTGGCTGGCCGGTCGCAGCGGGCTGGGGGGCATCCAGGCCGGCGCGTGCAGCGAGAGCCCCCGCTCCCGGGCGAGGCGCGCTGCGGCCGGGTGTCCAAGGTGCAGGCGCAGCGACAGGATCGGCCCAAGCGCCTCGATGATCTGCACCAGCTCTGCCTCAGAGCGGCCCACCTCGCGCAGGAGCAGCGTGGAGAGGCCCCCCGCCGCGGCCCGCGAGGCCTGGGCGATCAGCCGGTCCACCGGCCAACCCGCACCGGGGCTGATCCCCAGCAGGGGATCGCCGGCGATCACGTCCCCATCAGGCCGGTCAGCGGCGAGCTGGCGCTGGCGTAGAGGCGGCGGGGCATCCGACCGGCCTCGAAGGCGAGGCGCCCGGCCTCCACCCCCAGGCGCATCGCCAGGGCCATCTTCACCGGGTCGCCGGCCGAGGCGATGGCGGTGTTGAGCAGCACGCCGTCGACGCCCAACTCCATCGCCACGGCGGCGTCGGACGCGGTGCCCACGCCGGCGTCGACGATCACCGGCAGCGAGAGCTGCTCGCGGATGATCGCGAGGTTGTAGGGATTGCGGATGCCGAGCCCGCTGCCGATCGGCGCGGCCAGGGGCATCACGGCGGCGCAGCCCAGATCGGCGAGGCGGCGGCAGGCCACCGGGTCGTCGATGATGTAGGGCAGCACCACAAATCCCTCCTTCACCAGCACCCGCGCCGCTTCCAGCGTGCCCTCGGTGTCGGGGAAGAGGGTGTGGGCGTCGCCGATCACCTCGAGCTTGACCAGCGGTGTGTCGAGCAGCTCACGGCCGAGGCGGGCGGTGGCGATGGCCTCGTCGGCCGTGTAGCAGCCGGCGGTGTTGGGCAGCAGGTGGATGCGGCTGCGGTCGATAAACTCGAGGATGTTCTGGCCGGCCGGCGCCCGCAGATCGACGCGGCGCAGGGCCAGGGTGACCAGCTCGGTCCCCGAGGCCTCGTGGGCGGCGCGCATGGTGGCGAAGTCGGGGTACTTGCCCGTGCCGACGAGCAGGCGCGAGCGGAGGGTGAGGGGGCCGAGGGTGAGCATGGCGCTTGCCTACCCTGCCATCTGGCGCCCCACCAGCGCCGCCGGCGGGGCCCGCGAAGGCCTGGCGCGGGTGCAGGATCGCGCCTCGCACATTCGCTGCAGGACCCCGAAGGTGCGCTCCCGGTGGGGATCGCTGGCGATCGGGCTCCTACTTTTTTGGCCAAATTTCTTTACACTCCCGGCTTTGACCGGCTAAGCATGCGGCGCCGGAGGGAGACGCCTTCGGCGTGCGTCACCCAAGATGGAGGTTCCTATGAACAAGTTCTACCTGACCCTCGCTGCGGCCGTCAGCCTCAGCTTCGTCGCCTGTTCCGGCAAGTCTGACACCGGCGAGACCGGCGTGACCGGCGAGTCCGATGCCGATGCCGACGCGGACGCCGACGGCGACGCCGATCCCACCTTCTCCGTGGACTGGGGCGGCTCGGCCGTCACCCTCGCCATCGGCGGCGGCACCTCGACCTACCTCTGGGGCATCGCCGAGACCGGCGGCTCCGCCGACCCCTGGACCGGTGAGGACTGCGCCTACGGCTACACCCTGTCCGACGGCTCCGTCCTGGGCCCCTACTGCCACGACGCCGGCGCCTCCGGCATCAGCCTGACCTACGGCGGCAGCCCCACCGACCTCGTCGAGGGCACCACCGTGTTCACCGACAACAGCTTCTCCAGCAGCACCACCCACTACACCGAGTCCGCCGAGGGCGCTTGCTGGGTGTGGGGCAACGACGTCAGCTACTACGACGGCCTCGGCTGCACCGCGATGTAGTCGATGCTGGGTGGCTGGCGCAAGCCGGCTGCCCGCGAGGGAGAGGCCAGGGTTTCCTGGCCTCTTTTTCGTTGGGGCTCTGCGCTTCGGGTTCGGCCTTGTCCACTCGACTGGACAGGTGCCGTCACAAAGCGTAACGAGGGCGCCGCTTCGCTTCCCGCCCTGCTGCCGCCTGGGCATGCTGACCCTGTGCCCTGGAGCCCCGCCTGAAGGCCCTCTCTCCCCTGCTGCTCTGCCTCCTCTCCGGCTGCGATCGCGCCGGGGGCGCCGACACGGGCGTCGAGGCCGATCTCGTCTGGGTTTGGGGTGACCTGCATGCCCACAGCAACTGGTCGTACGACGGCTGCGAAGATCCCGCTGACCTCTGTGCGGCGCGGGGGGAGGAGCCGGCCACGGACTTCTTTCAGGCTGCCGACGAGGCCGGGCTGGACTTCGCCGCGCTGACCGACCACGCCGAGGCGCTGCGGCTCCTGCCCGACGGCGAAGGCGGCCCACAGCTCGATGTGTGGAGCCGCTCGGCCGACCAGGTCGAGGCCGCCGAGGGCGGGGTGCTGCCCCTCCTCGGCTATGAGTGGACCGCCTACCAGCCCCTTCGCGCCGACGGCCGTGGCAAGGGCTCCCATCGCACGGTGCTCTTCAACCAGCCCACCCGCTGCGAGGCGGTGCGCATCCCCGGACGGCCCCTGCCCGACGAGGGCTTTGGCCGCGATCGGGGCGAGTCCGTCTACCTGCCCGACGCCAGCCGGGAGATCGTCACCGAGCCTGCGGCCCTCTGGCGCGCCCTCGACGCCGGGATCGCCGCCTGCGACGAAGCGGGGTTGCGCTGGATCAGCTTTGCGCATCATCCGGCCTACACCACGCCCCAACAAAATGACTGGCGGATGAGCGAGAACGCGCCGCTGCGCGAGCAGCTCGTCGAGATCTATTCTGAGCACGGCAGCTCGGAGTGCGCAGACACCTCTGCCTCTGGCTGTGACTTTGCCTTGAACCTGGACAATGGCCATTACCCCGACGGCGCCGTGCAGACCGCGCTGCAGTTGGGCTTTCGCCTTGGCTTCGTCGCCGGGACCGATGGCCATGATGCGCGCCCCGGGAGCCTCGAAGACGGCCCAAGCGCTGTGGCCCATTGGGAAGACACCGATGAAGACGGGGTCGTCGACAGCCCGATGGTACAGTTCGCCGCTGGCGGCCTCACCGGCGTGGGGATTCCCCGTGGCCAGGCGCTCAGCGAAGATGCCCTCTTCGACGGGCTGGAGGCCCGCCGCACGGTCGCCACCACCGGCCCGCGCCCGAACTTTCAGGTCTACGCCCGCGGCGCCGACGGGGTCCTGCGGCCTCCCGGCGCGCTGCTCCCCGCCGAGGCGCTGCCGGCCGAGCTCTTTTTGGAGATCGAAGGGAGCGACAGCCGCCTCGCCGCGGTGGAGCTGGTCGACGCTTCGGGCGAGGTGCTCGTCGCCAAGGGCGACCGGATCTTTCGGCACCGCTGGGCACCAAAGACCGCAGCGGCGGCCTACCTGCGGCTGCGCTACAGTGGCCCTGACGCCGCCGAAGACCGGGTGTGGTTCTCGCCCTGGTTCACCGACGGCCCCGCCGAGGCGCGCTGCGGCTGCGCTGGGCTCCCGTCGACCTCGATCCTCCTCCTCCCTTCTGTGTTTCTCGCCTTGATCGCCCGCCGTCGGCGTGGCTCAGCCGGTCCCCCTTGACCCCAGGAGTCCTCATGCGCTCGCCCTTTGCTGCTTCGTCGTCCTGGAAGCGCTCGGTCCTGCTTGCCCTCTCGCTGATGGCGGCGGGCTGCAACAAGGACAATGATGAGGACGGCTTCAAGTCCGATGAGGATTGTGACGACGACAACCAGTCGGTGAGCCCGGTGGGCTACGAGGTCTGCGACGGTCTCGACAATGACTGCGACGGCGACATCGACGAAGGCCTCAGCTCGTACTGGTACCCTGACGCCGATGACGACGGCTACGGCGACGGCGCCGCCGAGCTGATCGACTCCTGCTCGCAGCCGGGTGGCTACGTTGACAACCAGCTCGACTGCGACGATGGCAACAACCTGCGCTTCCCCGGCGCACCCGAGAAGGACTGCGGCGACCTCACCGACTACAACTGTGACGGTCTGGCCCCCTTCGAAGATGGCGACGGCGACACGGTCCTGGGCTGCGACGACTGTGATGATGGCGACGCCAGCCGGGCGCCGGGCCTCTCCGAGGTCTGCGACGGCATTGACAACGACTGTGATTTGTCTGTGGATGAAGAGCCCGATCCCGCCGACGCGGCCACCCAGACCTACTACATCGACTACGACCGCGACTCCTTCGGCTCGGATGACTATGTCGTGGTGGCCTGCGAGTCTCCCGATGTGGAGCTCTTCGTCGACAACGCCGATGACTGCAACGACCTCTCCGACCAGTCCCGCCCCGACGGCACCGAGATCTGCGACGGCCTCGACAATGACTGCGACGGGGCCTTTGACGCCGATGACGACTCGGTGACCGACGCGGGGCTCTACTACCTCGACAGCGACGGGGACGGCTACGGCGACCCCGACTCCCTCGACGTGGCCTGCGTCTTCCTCGAAGGCTTCGTGGAGATCGGCGATGACTGCGACGACACCAGCGGCGACGTCAACCCCGACGTGCTCGAGATCTGCAACGACGGCGTGGACAACGACTGCGACAGCGCCAGCACCTGTGAGCTGACCGCCGGCAGCAGCGACGGCGTCATCCTGGGTGCGGCCACCACCGACAACCTCGGCCGCAACATCACCAACGTCGGCGACATCAACGGCGACGGCCAGGGCGACATCGTCGTCTCGGCCGACAACGCCGATCCCAACGCCGACGGCAACCGCGAAGGCGCGGTCTACCTCTTCTATGGCCCGATCAGCTCGACCTTTGGCACGCTGAGCGCCTCGGACGCCGACGTGTCGTGGCGGGGTGAGGCCACCAGCGATCAGGCGGGCGTCACGCTGGCCGCCCTCGGCGACGTGGACGGCGACGGTATCGACGACATCGCCATCGGCGCCAGCCAGAACACCTACTCCACCAAGACCAAGTCGGGCGCGGTCTACCTGGTCAGCGGCGCGGATGTGCCCTCCAGCGGCACGGTGGCGCTCTCGGGTCTGCCCAAGTTCTACGGAAACAAGACCTTCGACTACCTCGGCGGTGGTGTCAACGGCGTGGGCGACCTCAACGGCGATGGCATCGACGACTTCGCCGCCGGCGCCTCCCTCGCCGAGTCGGCCAGCACCAGCGCCAGCCAGGGCGGCGTGTACCTCTTCTGGGGCGACACCACCCTGGGGAGCGCCACCGCCACCGCCTCCACCACCGCCGATGTGGTGCTCTACGGTGAAGTGGCCAGCGACCGCCTCGGCCTCGTGATCGAGCGCGGCGGTGACATCGACGGCGACGGCCGCGACGACCTGCTGCTGGGCACCAAGTACAATGGGGATGGCGGCGCCAACGCCGGCGCAGTCTACATCGGCCTCGACCTCGCCACCTTCGCCACCGGCGGCACGGTGGATGGTCTCGACGTTCAGATGATGGGCGGCAGCGCCAGCGACAGCGCGGGCTCGGCGATCTCTCCCGCCGGTGACACCAACGCCGACGGCTACGCCGACTTCTGGGTGGCGGCGCCGGGCGACAACACGGCGGGCGGCAGCTCCAGCGGCTCGGTCTATCTGGTGGGCGGCGCCGCCGATCCAGTCACCACGCTCGATGGCGTCAGCTTTGAGGCGGTGGCCCTGGCCCAGATTCACGGTCATGGCTCCGACGACGCCATTGGAAATGCGATCGCCGGCAATGGCGACCTCAACGGAGATGCCGACAACGACATCCTCATCGGGGCGACGGCGGCGGGTGCCGCCGGCGAAGGGGTGACCTACATCGTCTACGGGCCGGTCAGCGGCGTGAACGATGTCGAGGCCGTGATGGTCGGCCTCGTCCGCGGCACCGACACCGATGACAGCCTCGGCTCCGACGTCAGCTTCCTCGGCGACCTCGACGCGAGCGGTAACGACGACGTCGGAATCTCCGCGGTCAACGCCAACCAGGCGGCCACCGACGCGGGCGCGGCCTACATCCTCTTTGGCGTTGGCCTGTAGGAGCCGCCGTGGCGCGTCGCATTCGGGTCTTGACGGTCTTTGGCACCCGCCCAGAGGCCATCAAAATGGCGCCTGTCGTCAAGGCGGTGGCGAGTCACCCTCGTATGGAGGGGGTGGTCTGTGTCACCGCGCAGCATCGGGACATGCTCGATCAGGCCCTCCGCCTCTTTGAGCTGGTGCCCGACCACGACCTCGACCTGATGCGGCCGGGGCAGGATCTGCACGCCCTGACTGCGCGCGTGCTGACAGGCTTGCGTCCAGTCCTCCTCGACGTCAAGCCCGATGTGGTGCTGGTTCACGGCGACACCACCACCACCCTGGCGGCGACGCTGGCCGCCTTCTATTTGCAGATCCCGGTGGGCCATGTCGAGGCCGGGCTGCGCACCGGCGATCTGTCCGCGCCCTTCCCCGAAGAGGCCAACCGGGTGCTGGCTGACAAGCTCTGCGCCTTCCACTTCGCACCCACCGCCGGATCGGCCCAGCGGCTGCTCGACGAGGGCATGCCGCCGGCGCGGGTCTACACCACTGGCAACACGGTGATCGACGCCCTGCTTTGGGTGCGGGAGCGGGTCGCCCAGGCCCGCCTCGAAGACCTGCCTGGCCTGGGGCCGATCGCCCACCTGATGAACCAGCCCGACGTGCCGATGCTGCTGATCACCGGCCACCGGCGGGAGAGCTTTGGCGAGGGCTTCCGCAACATCTGTGCTGCGCTGCGCACCCTGGCCCTGCGTCACCCGCAGCTTCAGCTGGTGTATCCGGTGCACATGAACCCCAATGTTCAGCAGCCGGTGCGCGAGACCCTCGAAGGGCTGCCCAATGTCCACCTTCTGTCTCCGCTGGACTACGCGCCCTTCGTGCGCCTGATGGACCGCAGCACGCTCATCCTCACCGACTCGGGGGGCATCCAGGAGGAGGCCCCCAGCCTCGGCAAGCCGGTGCTGGTGATGCGCGAGGTCACTGAGCGCCCCGAGGGCCTCGCCGCCGGCACGGTTCGTCTCGTCGGCACCCGCACCGAGCGCATCGTCGAGGCCTGCGAGCAGCTCCTCACCGATCCGGCCGCCGCCGCGGCGATGCGGCGCGCCCACAATCCCTATGGCGACGGGCTCGCCGCCCAGCGGATCGTCGAGGCCCTGGTCGCCGAGCTGGGGTAGCGCAGCCCTCGTCTTCTGTTCACTCCCGAGGGGCGCTGGCCAGCCCGGGGTCCCCACCATGAGCATCACCTCGCCGCCCCCTGGCTCCGCCGCCCACGATGCCCGCCGCGTCGCCGGTGGCTCGGGGCTGGTCCTCCTGGGGGGGCTCTTTGACCGCGGGATCCGCTGGGCGATCAAGTGGTACCTCGCCCACGCACTCGGTCCGGCGGGGCTCGGCGCCTACTCCTTTGCCACGCGGGTCGCCCAGACGGTCACCAGCTTCTCTCCGCTCGGGCTGGACACCGGGATCATCTACTTCGCCGCCCGCTTTCTGCGCGAGGGTGAGCGAGATCGACTGAAGGGAGTCTTCCTCACGGGTCTGTTCGCCAGCATGGTGGGCGGGGTGGTGGGCGCGCTCGGCCTGTATCTGTATGTTCACCTCTGGGTGGAGCCGGGTCCACTCGCCGACACGGCAGCGCTGGTGGCGCCGGTGGTGGTGCCCTGGACCGTCCTGCTCTTCTTTGTTGGGGCGCTCAAGGCGCGTAAGGATCAGCGTCGGAGCACGCTCGCCTACCAGATCACCTTGCCCCTGGCGATGGCGCTGCTCACCGGCGTCTTTGTTGGGGTGTTCGACTGGGGCGTGCGGGGCGCGCTTCTGGGAATGGGGCTGGCCCTGGTGATCGCCCTGGCCCAGGGCGCCTTGATGGTCTTTCGCAGCTACCGTGAGCTGTTTCGTGAGCCGATGACGCAGCCCCGCTGGGAGCTCGGCGCGCTGCTGCGCTACTCGGGCCCCCAGGCGCTGACCGCGGCGGCCTTTCAGCTCAATCTGCAGCTCGATGGCCTGATGCTGGCGCAGTTGGGCGGTGTTCACAAGGCCGGTCTGTACGAGGTCGCGGCCTCGCTGGCCAGCTTCGGCGCTGTGCCGGCGAACGCCGTCGCAACGGTGCTCAATCCCTTCATCGCCGAGCTGGCCCACACCGGCGAGCGTGAGCGACTGAACCGGTTGCTTCAGGTGATCACCCGTTGGCTGATCCTCGTCTCGGTGCCGGCCTACCTTGTGCTCCTGCTGCTGCCCGACTTGATCCTCCATCTGTACAGCGACGTCTATGCGGTGAGCGCAATGCCCCTGGTGATCTTCGCCGCGGGCCAGTCGATCAACACGGTCTGCTCGCCGGCGATGCGGCTCATCCCGATGTCGGGCCATGCCATGCTCAACCTCGGAAACGCTGTGGTCGCCGTGGTCCTCAACGTAGCGCTCAACAGTCTGCTCATCCCGCTCTGGGGCCCGGTCGGCGCCGCCGCCGCCTCGGCCCTGACGCTGTCGGCCTGGTCGATCTGGCGCCTCGCTGAGGTCTGGCATTTGCTGCGCTGCTTTCCCTTTGATCGGGAGAGCCTGCTGTTGATCGTCGTCTCTCTCGGCGGGGCCTTAAGCATTCGGCTCGGGATCGATGGGCTGGCCGCCCGGGTCGCGGCGACGGCCCTGCTGATCGGCGGCTTTCTGGTGTTGGGGGTGCTGCGTGCACAGAGCCCCGAAGACGCCGCCATCAAGGCGGCCTTCCTGCGCAAGCTGCGGCGGAAGGGGGCCGCCTAAGGTTGGGGCGCCGCCGGTGCCGATGCGCTCGCTCTCCGCAGGAGGAGCTGGTGCAGGGAGTCGAGCAAGGCCCCGCTCGTGAAGGGCTTCTCCAGGAGCATGTCGGCCGTCTCGGAGAGGCCGCGCTTCCACACCACATCGGCGGCGTAGCCAGTGACAAAGAGCACCGCGAGATCGGGCTGCAGCTCCCGCATCTGATCGGTCATCTGTTTTCCGTTGAGGCCCGGCATGATCACATCCGAGACCACCGCCGCGGGCGGGCGTGGGGTCTGTTGAAACCAACGGAGGGCCTCCTGCGGGTCGGCGAAGTCCATCACCTCGTACCCAGCCCGCCGCAGCGGCTGGGTGATGGCGGCGTTGCGCACACCGTCATTGTCGTCGACCACAAGGATCAACTGACCTCCCAGCGACGAGGCCACCGGCCGTGGCTCCGGCGCGCTGGGGGGGATAGAGACCGAGTCGGAAGAGACCGCCGGAAAACGGAGGCGAAAGGTGGTGCCAGCCCCCACCTCGCTCTGAACCTCCACCCGTGCTTCGGCGCGGTGGGCGAGGTCTCGCACCGTGGCCAGACCCAGCCCCGTGCCGCGATCAGCCGACTTGGTGGAGAAGAAGGGCTCAAAGATGTGGTCGGCGATGTCGGGGCTGATGCCCACGCCCTGGTCGGTGACCTCGATGATCGCCCAGCGGGAGCCCTCCCGCCAGGTGCTGACCCGCACCTCGCCGCCGCGCGGCATGGCGTCGCTGGCGTTGACAATCAAGTTGAGCAGGATCTGCTCCAAGGCGGTGCGAGGAATGCGCACCGCCGGGACAGGTTGGAGATCGAGCACCATGCGGATGTCGTCGGGGAGGAGCCGTCGCAGCATGCCGACCATCGCGTCGATCACCTCCTTGGGGTCCAGCACCTCGGACTCCGTCTGGGGGCGCCGGCCAAAGCTCAGCAGCTCTCTCACCAGGGCGCTGCCGCGGCCCACGGCCAGCCGCACCTCATCCAGGAATTCGCGCGCTGGGCCGTCGGGCTGCATCTCAATCGCCAGCTCGGTGTTTCCCAGGATGGCGGTCATCATGTTGTTGATGTCGTGGGCCACACCGCCCGCGAGGCGGCCCACGCCCTCCAGACGTCGGGCCGAGGTCAGCGCGTCGCGCAGTTGGGTTTGCTTCTGCTCGGACTCCACCAGGCGACTGAGATCGACCACCGCACACATCACCTGCGGCTTGTCATGGATGAGGAAGCGGGTCACCACCACCTGCGCCGGAAAGGCACCCTCGCCCAGTCGCAGGCATTGGACCAGGAGCTCGGCGCGCTCTTCGGTGGCTTCTGCGACGGCGCTACCCAGTCCCAACTCGGCGCCCATTCGCCCGGTCAACCCCAGTCCCTGGGGATCCAGCAGGCCGCGCGCCTGGGGGTTGGCGGCGACGCAGCGCCCGTCGGGCATAAAGAGCAGCAGCGCAGTCGCCCCACATTCAAAGAGGGTGCGGTAGTAGGCGCCCTGCTGAGAGGCTTCGCGTTCGGCCCGCTTTCGCAGCTCGATCTCGGACTGGAGCTGCTCGTTGCGCTTTTGCACTTCGCGGGCCCGCAGACGACCGATTTGAATGGACAGTCCGAGGAAGGCGACCAGGCCGAGGACCTTGGCCCAGTCATGCTCCCAGGGGCGACGCTGGATGATCACCGAGACCGCGGTGGCCTCTGCCTTTCGGCCATCGTTGGGGACAGCGAACACCTCGAAGGTGTGCTCGCCCGGCTCCAGATCGACGAGCTCGACCAGGTTGCTGTCGCTGGGCTGGCTCCAGGGCGCTGTGCTATCCGAGTCGTTTGCAGGACGAAGCCGCCACCGGTACTCCAGCGGCCGGCGGGTGCTCAGCGCGGGGGCGGAGAAGGTGACCCGAAGGTCCCGGCGAAGGCTGGCGTCGGCCACCACCTCGCCCCTGAAGGTCTGTCCACCCAACTCCAGGGATCGGATCTGCGTCTTTCCGACATTGCCGGCGTCGTGGGTGGCGTCGATGCGGACGTGAACCACCCGATCGACGTTGGCCAGGAGCAGGTCTCCATCGGGGAGCGGCACCATCGAGGGCTGAATCCAGCCGTTGGCCTCACCGGTCTCAATCAGGGAGACGCGCAGCGCGTGCTTGGGTTTTCGGGTGCGCTCCTGCAGATCCTCCGCCCGAATGGTGAACAGACCCTGGTTTCCATGGAGCCAGACGTAGCCCTTGGTGTCGAAGTAGATGCCCGAGAGGTGGCCATCGGGCAGCGCGTCGGCGCCGACGGGGATGGTCCCGACCTTCTCTCCCAGCACCCAGCCCAGTCCCCCGCCATAGGTGGTGGCCCAAACCCGGCCCTCTGGGTCTTTGGCCAGCGCGCGAACGGCGGAGGGTGGAAATCCCGTTTCTGCGTCAAACAGCGTCGGCACGTTGCCGCTGAGTCGAATGAGGCCTTCGGCGGTCCCGATCCAGAGGTCGTCCCCATCGGAGAGGAGGTCCAGCACCGTCCCCCACCGTGGGTTGGCGAGTCGCGGGCCCCAGGGCGCATCGATCGTGGCGGTCTCGCTCGCCCCCAGGCTCCCCTCCAAGACCCGCCCCTGGGAGGTCCCGAGGTAGAACCTGCCAGGGGCTCGCTGTGCTTCAATGACGGTCACCACCTCGCCGACTTGCAGGCCCACCGCCGGGCCCAGGTCCTCTCGCGTCCCATCGACCTTGTGCAGCTTCAATCCCGGATCCCCGCCCACCAGAACGTCGCCATTGGGCAGCCGGTGGAGGGCGCGCACGCAGCGATCGGGCTGGGTGGGGTCGCCGGCCTCCTGTCGGAGGACGGGCCTCAATGGATCGTCCTCCTTGTGGATCACCGTGTAGCAAGACGCGAACAGATATCCGTGATCCTCTTGTTCGGGCGCGACGAGGGGCCCATAGCCGTATTTCAGATCTTCGGGATTTTCGTAAATGGCCTCCCAGATGTTTGGACTCAGTCGGAGCAGCCCTTTGCCGCTGGTTCCGATCCAGATTCCGCCGCTATTGTCTACAAAGAGGGAGCGGGCGTCGCCCTTGAGCGCCGTGAACTCGAGCTTGAGGCGCGTGCGCTGCTGCATGTCCTGAGCGGCTTTGGCCGCGTCTGAGATGTGGTACACGCCCGATTCGGCCCCCAGCCAGAGGCCGCCTTGGCGGTCAAACACCGGAGAGCCCATGGAGAAGGGACTGTTCGGTGGGCGCGGCTCGATGTGGGGAGCTTGACCCGCCTGGAGGAGGGCGAGGCCGTTGCGGCCGACCACCCAGTAGCGCCCTGCAGCGTCGAGGGCGCCGCCCGAGATGCCGCGTTCGTCTGCGATGGTCAGGCTTGTCCACTGCGGGGTGGTCTGGTTGGGGGCCAGCCATCCTACATCGGTCGCGCGGCTGATCCACACGATCCCCTGCGCCGACACGTCGATGTCGTTGCAGCGACCGGTGGCCAGCTGCTCCCAGTTGCCCTCCGAGAGGCGGCGGTAGGCGCCGCTGCGACTGGCCACCAGGAGCCGACCCTGGGGGTCCACCGCCAGGGCATGAATCACAGAGGTGCTCAGCTCCGGGGGCTGATTGGCATCGGCGGCCACCCCCTCGGCGCTGTAGAGCCACAGTCCGCCCCCCTCGACGCCGAACCAAAGTCGCTCACCTTGCGGGGCCAGGGCGGTCGTGCGGGAGATGTTTGGGTGCGCCTCCAGGGGCAGGGAGATGCGTTCAAAGCGCTGCCCATTGAAGCGACTCAGTCCCCCATAGGTCGCCAGGAGAAGGAATCCCTGGTGGTCGAGGGCGATGGAGTTGACCGTCCCCTGGGGCAGGCCGTCGACCACATTCCAGTCGTGGTCGATGAGGGTGTGCTCCGGCCGGGCGCGGGCGGCGGGCGTGGTCACCGTCGCCCCCAGGGCGCCCAGCACCAGCGCCCGAGCCAGGAGGCCGAAGCGGGGTGCGCGGAGCAGCGAATGATCGGAGTTCAAGGAGGTCCGGGCCAACGGGAGGGCCGCCCTGCCATCGGCCAGCCGCGGCGTGCCTGAAGTGGGGGGACCGGAATCAGGGCGCAAAGGTCAGCGTGGCCAGGTAGATCTGGGTCCCTTCCGCGGCGATCTGGGCTTCGAGCCAGGTGTCATCGGCCTCTTCGAGGGGAGAGCTGTAGTTGGCGAAGAGCCAGGTGTGCGCCCCGGTGCGGTGGGCCGACACGAAGGCGGTGTCGCCCACGCCAGGGATGTCGAAGAGGTGGACGACACGCTTTTCGTCGCGATCGAGCTGGTAGAGGGCAGACCGCTTGGGCCGCGAGCTGTAGGGAATCAGCCCCTCATCCTCGCCGAAGGGCCCTCCAACATCTCGGCGCGCCAGCAGGTAGAGGTCCTCGCCGTGACGGATCAGCTCGGGGGAGTCGTAGCGCTCCGGGTCGGAGGGGTCGGAGCAGCTCCAATCGGACAGATCGCCCGATGGCGCCGTGCAGACCTTGCTGCCCTGGCCGGTCTCGTCGCCGTCTTCGTTTCGGGTGACGGCCCACAGCGCGCCCGTCTCGTCGAGCTCAAACGCGACCTCCGAGTCGCCGCCCTGGTGGACGGGGTCCTGGCCCAGGGGGCCCCAGGACTGTCCGCCATCGGTCGAGCGCTCCAGGTGGACGGACAGATCGCCGTCGCCGTAGTGGTCTCCCGAATAGGCGGTGCGCAGGGCCATGCCCTGGCGGATCTTGACGTCCCAGGGCACCTTCTCGCCCTCGGAGATCGGCGCTTTCTGCCAGTCTCCCACGTCGCAGCGCTCGGCCCGCCAGACCGCGCGCGGCTCAAAGGCCGCCGGGTTGGCGCCCGCCTCAAAGAAGGAGAGGGAGAGCACGCCATCCCAGAGCAGAAAGGCCGGCTCCCGCAGGTCGGTGCCAAGGGCCACCACCAGCTCTTCTTCCCAGGTCTGGCCGCCATCCGCCGAGGAGACCACGTTCATCGTGGTCTGGCTGCTGGCAAAGTGCGCTGGCGCGCTGCGAAAGGCCATGAAGAGGCGGTCGCCGGCCAGGGTGATCGCCACGTTGTTGTTGGCCGCCTGGGTCTCGACCGGCAGGGCCGCGCTCGGCACCACCCAGGTGGGCTCCGAGATCGTGGGCTGCCAGTCCACCCCGGCGTCTACGCTCCAGGCCGCCGGATCGTCGTCGGGCTGGCCCTCCAGGCGCGGGCAGGCCGGGCCCGCTCCTTTGGACCCCTCGCAGGCCAGGAGCAGGCCCAGCGTGGTCACGCGCAGCGGCAGGGACATCGGAGCCTCCACGGACTGCGGGGGTAACCGATTGGCTACTGTCCGTGGGCGTACTTCAGCGAAGCGTTGGTCTCGTCGCGGTAGCTGATGTGCACGACATCATCATCGTCGACCACCATGTCGAGCCAGATGCCCACATCACCGGCGCTGTCCACCGTGAAGGTGGTCCAACCGCTGCTGGTCTTGTGGGCCACCTTGAGGTTCTTGTTGGTGGTGTCGTAGTAGGCGATGTAGGGCTCATCGAGGCTGTTGAAGGCAAGGCGCGCGTAGGCGCCCACCGCGCCGGTCTTGTCGACATCCTCGGTGGAGATCACAGCCCCCGCCGAGCTCGACGAGGTCACGCAGCCAAAGCGCAGGTCGGCGGTGTCGGTGCGCTGCCAGGCGAAGCAGGGGGTGTCGTCGCTCATCAGCGCGATGCTGGTGTACTCGCCCTTGTCGTCGATGGTCTGGCTGGAGAGCACCGGGATCAGGCTGCGGGCATACTGGGCCTCTTCGGCGAAGTAGCCATCGTCATAGTAGGCGAGGTGGTCGTAGCCCAGGCTGTCCACGGCGAGGCTGGTGTAGTAGCCGGTGGCGCCCGCGTAGTTCACGTCGGCGTCGGAGTAGAGCACGTCGAGAAAGGCGCTCACCAGCGGATCTGAGATCACATCGCAGACCCGTGGCACCCCGTTGTCGGCGTCGAAGTAGCCCAAGGAGGGGTAGCCCGAGCTGTCGAGGTCGATGCTGACGTAGGCCCCCATGTCGGCCGAGCTGTCGTCGACGAGGAAGGTCTCGGTCCAGGTGTCGGCGGCGTCGCGCACCTGGTAGGTGAGGATGCGGCCCAGGCTGTCCTGCCAGGTGAAGCCGAGGTGGAACTGGTCGGCGCTGTCGAAGGTGCCGTCCATGTACTCGCCAACGTAGACGCCGCTCTCGTTGAGCACCTCCTCGGGCGTGCTCCAGGCGCCGGCCTCGCCCTCCACCGACCAGACAACGCCGGTGGTGCTCTCCAGGTAGGCGATCAGCACGCTGCCGGAGGAGTCGACGTCCAGGGTGGAGGTGAGCCCCATGTCGGCGCTGCTGTCGACCGTCTCGAAGTCAAAGCGCTCGTCGATGGTGCCGTCGCAGTCGTCATCGTCGCCGTTGGTGCTATCCTCGTCGGCGCCGGGGTAGATGGCGTCGTTGGTGTCGTCGCAGTCGTCGGCGAGGTCGAAGCCGTCGCCATCGAGATCATCGTCGGGCGTGCGGCTGCTGCAGTCCTCATCCACCCCGGTGTAGGGCTCTTCTTCGGCGTCGGGGTTGATGGCGGCGTCGTCATCGTCGCAGTCCTCGCTGGCGCCAAAGCCGTCGCCGTCGAAGTCATCGTCGCGGGTGGAGGGGTCGCAGTCGTCGTCGACGCCGTTGCCGGGGACCTCGCGCTCCTCGGGGCCCACGTCGGCGTCGCCGTCGTCGCAGTCGCCCTCGTCTTCGGTGAGGCCGTCTCCATCGTCGTCGGTGGCGTCCGGGTCGGCGTCGGCGTCGGCGTCGCTGTCGGCGTCGGCGTCACTGTCGGCATCGCTGTCGGCATCGCTGTCGGCATCGCTGTCGGCGTCGGCGTCGGCCTCTTCGCCGCCGCCGTTGCCGCCGCCCTCGAGACCGGGGTCATCGCCCTTGCCGCTGAACGCATCCGAACAGCCGAGCAGAAACAGGAGCCCCAGGCTGGGGACCGACACCTTGAACATCGCCGCGCTCCGAGTCGAATCGGCTGCCCTTGTTGCCCATGAACAGGCGGGCGTCAAGCAACGATTCGCGCCCCCTCGATCGAAGCGGCGAGGAGCCCGCCTGCGACGGCCGCGCTCCTCGCACCCGCCCCGCCTACTGCAGGATGTCCACCTGGAGCTGGTAGCTGCCCGCCACCACGCCCGTGGGGGCCGCGACGCCGATCAGCACCACGTAGGGGTTGGTGGTGGCCGTCACCATCGCCGACTCGGCCTCGCCCGGGTTGCTGTCGTTGGTCTGGTCGAAGCCGGCTTCGCAGGTGACGGCGGTGGGGACCTCGGGCGGGACGTAGCGGCTGCTGGTGCCGTACTGCAGCAGGTAGATGCTGACGTCGGTGCCCTCATCGGGGGTGACGGTGACGGTGAGCTCGCTGCCCTCGGGCTGCTCGACGGCGTAGAAGACGTGGTTGCCCTCGAAGTTGGAGAACTCGGTGCCGGGGAAGCAGGCCACGCTGCTCTGGTCGGCCCAGTCGAGGTCGACCGTCTCGCCCTCGGCCAGATCGCCCTCGATCACCTGCCCGGCCTCGATGCGGGTGACGGAGTTGGGCCATCCGTCGTTGTCATCGGCGCCGCCGTCCCCGCCGTCGCCGCTGCCATCGTCGGTGCTGGCGCCGGTGTCGCCGGAGTCGTCGCTGCCCTTGCCGGTGTCAAGACAGGCGGCGAGCAGGACGAGGGAGGGGAAGAGGATCAGGCGCGAGGACATGGTGGACTCCAATCGGTAAGGAACAATGGACCCTCGGACCGCCGCAGCGGGGCCCGAGGACGGTGGCCGCGTGTGCGTCGGCCTGCCTCTGTCTACAGGTCTGCCAGCAGGCGGACAAGGGCGCCGCCCCGGAATCGGACGACCCTGGAGCTGTCAGTCGGCCTCCAACCTTGCTTCTGGCGCGAACAATCTTGTAAGCCCCCCCCCGACCCCGCTCAGGCCAGCGCCGGCTCACAGCGGGCGGGCGTCTCCAGGCTGAAGCGGCCCAAGGCGCCGGCCCGCAGGTCCATCAAGAAGCGATCGGCCGCCCGTTGGGTGTCGACCACGCCGCCCTTTCCGACGAAGCCCCGGCGCCGGCCGATGGCGGCGAGGAGGGCCATGCCATCGGTGGTCTCGGCGCCGGCACCATAGTAGCGCTCGACACAGTCGCCGTAGTCGGCGTGCAGGGCCTCGAAGGCGAAGAGGGCCAGCTCTTCGGGGTTGACCACCCGGTCGGAGATCGCCCCCATCACCGCGAGGCGGTAGCCGCAGATCTGGGGCTCGAGCTTGGGCCAGAGAAAGCCCGGCGTGTCGATCAGCGCCAGCTCGGTGCCCACCATCACCCGCTGCTGGCTCTGCGTGAGGGCCGGCTTGTTGCCGGTGCGGGCCACGGTGCGGCCCACCAGCGTGTTGATGAGCGTGGACTTGCCAACATTGGGCACGCCGAGGATCGCGGCCACGAGGCGCCGATCGCGCACATTGGGCACGAGGTCGCGGGCCACCTTGAGCACCCGGCGGAGCAGATCGGGCTGGCTGTGGTGGTGCGCCAGGGCTGCCACGCCGGGGCGCTGGTTGGCCGCCACGAGCCAGTCGGCGGTGACGGCGGGATCGGCCAGATCGGCCTTGTTGAGGATGCGGATCGACGGCCGGGCGCCGCGCAGGTCAGCCACCAGCGGGTTCTCGCTGCTGAAGGGGATGCGGGCGTCGAGCACCTCGATGACGAGGTCGACCCCGGGCATCGCCTTGCGCAGCTCGTCGCGGGCGGTGGACATGTGGCCGGGGAACCAGTGGATCGTCATGGGGGCGCCTGGGTGGTGGGCGGCCCGACTAACCGATCCCTCCCCATGGTCGCCGCCGAAGGGGTGTGTAGGAGGGGCGCGGCGCCCGGTTCTTCGGGGTGCCTTGCCGCGAACGGCCTTTGCAGCCGGCGCGGGAGCAGACGCAGGCGAAACGCCGGAGGCCCGGATGGGCGACAAGAATCCCAAAGCTCGAGACAAGGCCAAGAAACAGGACGCCGCCAACAAGAGCGCCGCCAAGGTCGAGCATGACAAGAAGCAGGCGCCGCCCGCCCCAGCGGCCGGAAAGCCCAAGGGCAAGTAGGCCGCGCCGCGGTTGGCCGAGCATTAGAGGGGGCCCGCCGACCTTGAGGGCCCCCTGAACCCTGATGACGCCGCCACCACCGTCACCCCGGCCCAGGTCGGCTGGCGCCTCGACCGCCTCGTCGCCGCCCTGCCCTCGGTCGCCAGCCGGCGGCGGGCCCGCGAGGCCGTCGAGACCGGCAAGGTCTCCATCGACGGCGCCCCCTGCGCGGATGGCGCCCGGCCGCTGCGCCTGAACGAACGGGTGACCGTGGACTGGAACCGGTCCGGCTCGTCTCTGGGGCGACACAAGGCAGCGGCGGGGCTCGCCGAGGCCGGGGTGACGGTGCTGTACCAGGACGAGCACGTCATCGCCGCAGACAAGCCGCCGGGCTTGCTCACCGACTCGGCCTCGATCGAGCAGGCCCGTACCCGCGACACCCTGCGGCGGAGGTTGGGCGCCTTCGTTCGCGAAGAAGGCGATCGGCTGCACATCGTACACCGCATCGACCGCGACACCAGCGGCGTGGTGCTCGCCGCCCGCACCGAGCGGGCCGCCGAGCGCCTTCGTGAACAGTTCTTCCGTGGCAGCCCGGAGCGACGCTATCTCGCCCTGGTCGAGGGGGTGCCCCCGGCCCCGCGTGGCACCTGGGTGGACTGGATGGCCTGGGACAGCGCCCAACACCTCCAACGCCCGGCCGGCCCCGACTGGGAGGGGGCGGTCGCGGCGCGCGCCGAGTACGAGCTCGTCGGAGGTGCCGGCGGCGTCTCCCTCCTCGCTGTGCGCATTCACACCGGGCGTCGCAACCAGATCCGCCTGCACTGTCAGCTCCGCGGGCACCCGATCCTGGGCGAGAGCCTCTACCGCGACGGCCGCTCGCGCGGGCCCGCCGCCCCCCGCCTCGCCCTGCATGCCTGGCGACTGGGGGTGACCCACCCGGCCCGGCCGGGTCCGCTGCAGATCGAGGCCCCCCTGGCCGCCGATCTGGCCGAGCTGGCGGGCTCCCTGGGGCTGGGCGCCGCGCTGGGGCGGCTGCCCGATCTGTTCAGGGGCGATCGAGGCGGAAGCTGACCACCATGTCAACGGTGTGCTCGCCGTCGCTGCCGCTGGCCGAGAAGCTGCCCTCGATCACGCCGAGCCCGTCAAAGGTCCCGACGATCTCTCCGGACAGGGGCCCCATGTCGCCAAAGCCGATCAGGTTGGTGGCGTCGGGCTGAACCCCGATCTCCAGGTTGCCGGTGCTGTACGGAAAGCTGTCGATGTCCCAGGTGCAGGAGAAGGGGCCGCCGCCGCGCACATCCTCGAAGGGCAGGCTGAGGCTACCGGTACAGACGGCCGGGGTGCTGCCGTCGAGGGTGGCGTCGACCTGAACGGTGCCGGTCCAGGTGTCGGTGAGGTCGAAGGCGCCGCCACCGCCACCGCCAGGGTCGCCGCCGTCCGCGTCGGCGTCGGCGTCGCTGTCCGCGTCGGCATCGGCGTCCGCATCGGCGTCGGTGTCGGCGTCGCCCTCGGTGGGGGTGGTGTCGCCGCTGTCGGCGCCGGCCTTGTCCCCGGCGGGGTCGGGCGAGCAGGCCAGCAGGAGTATGGTGAACAGTCGCATGCGTCCTCCTAAGGGCTCAGTCGGTGAGGCGGGCTGGGCTGGGGTGATCTCCCTCCAGCCAGTGCGGCGGGACGGTCGCCAGGAAGCCCGGCAGGGCCTCGATCCGCGCCGCCCAGGGCCGCAGGGCGGGCCAGCGATCGAAGATCGGGGTCAGCGGCAGGTTGTGAACAGAGGCCCAGGGGCGGGAGAGCCCCCGCTCCAGGAAGCGCAGGCCGCAGTACCAGACCAGATCGGCGGCGGTGAGCGCCTCGCCGACCAAGGCGCCGGTGGGGACCAGGGCGGCGTTGAGGCGATCGAGCTCCTCCTCGACGGCGCCGGCGGCGGCCAGCAGGGCCTCGGTGGTGGTCTCCTGGCGGAAGAGCAGGGGGCGAGCCACGGCGGAGAAGGCCGGCCCCGCGTGGTTCTCGTACTCCAGGGCCGCCCGCCACACCGAGCCGATGGTGTTGGCGTCGGCGCCGAAGAGGCGCGGACCCTCGGGGAAGCGGGCTTCGAGCCAGGCCAGGATGGCCAGCGACTCGCCCAGGGTGAAGTCGCCTTCGCGGATCGCCGGCACCTTGCCGCGCGGGTTGATCTGCTGGAAGGCTGGCTTTCGCGTGTCGCCGGCTGAGAAGGACAGCAGGTGGCTGGTGTAGGGCTGGCCCTTGAAGGCAAAGCCCAACAGGGCCCGCCAGGCGGGGGTGCTGCCGCTGCCCCAATACAGATCGATCGACATGGGTGGACTCCAGAAGACGGACGGGATCTACGGTTCGGTGAAGAGGCTGAGCTGCTTGTCGGCCCGCGACCAGCGTTGCACATAGGCCCCGCGGGCCAGGGCGGCGGCCTCGATCTCTTCGCTGCGGGCGGTGCGGGCCAGGGCGACGAGGCTGTGGGGGCGCACCCCCGCGAGGTCCTCGGGGCTGCGGATGTACCGCATCGCCCGCGGCTGGGTGTCGCACCAGCGAAAGCTCTGGGTGGACAGATCCAGCACCATCGAGCCCTTGGCCTCGCCCCGCTCGACGAAGCTGGTGCGCTCGGTGCTCCCGACGTGGAGGATGCGGCGACCGGCGAGGCGGAGGTCCTGGCGGCTGTGGATATGACCGGTCAGCACCAGGGGGGCGTTGGGCGGCAGGTCGGCGGCGCCCAGCGTGTCGGCGCCCTCCATCGGCCGAAAGACATGGCCGGGCACCCGACTGCCGTCGAAGGACTGGTGACAGAGCAGCAGATCCACCCCCTCGTCGACGGCGATGCGGGCCTGCTGGGCCCAGCGGGCGGGCACCCGCTCAAAGGGCACCACGCCGAGACGCAGGCCGGGCAGGCGCATGTGGGTGGCCGTGTCGATCACAAAGAGACCGGGCGGCGGGCAGGGCAGGTGGGCGCGGAGGCCCTGGCGATCGTGGTTGCCGGGCATCACCACCACGGGGACCCGCCGGGCGAGGGTGGTGAAGTGCTACAGCGCCAGGGTCATCGCCGCCTCGGGCGGCCGGCTGCGATCAAAGAGGTCGCCGGTGTGCAGCACCACATCGACCTCCTCGCGGTAGGCGGGCCCAAGAGCGGCCTCAAAGGCGGCGGCGTGGTCGTGCGCGCGGCTCCAGCCTGGCGGCGCGCCCACGAAGGCGGTGGCCGCCCCCAGGTGGGTGTCCGACAGGTGGAGGATCCTCATCGCGGCAGTCCGAGCAGGGCGGCGACAGACCGCTCAATCACCTCGTACATTGCGACATAGTCGGCCTCGGGCTCGCCGTAGGGATCGTCCACCTCGGCCTCGGGCCCGCCCTGGGGGTCCCAGGCGCGCAGCAAGGAGATGGCCACGTCGCGGCGGCCGAAGGCCTTGACCAGGTGGGCGCGGTGTCCGCGGTCCATGGCCACGAGGAGATCGAAGCGATCGGCCTCATCGGCGCGCAGGGCCCGGGCACGGTGGGTCAGGCTCCAGCCCCGAGCGGCCCCCACCTTGCGGCTGAACGAGTGCGCGGGCTCGCCGGCGTGGCCGCTGTAGGTGCCGGCGCTGTCAAAGCTCCAGCCGGCGAGACCGTGCTGTTCGGCCATGCCCCGGGCGACCGCCTCGGCGGCCGGCGAGCGACAGATGTTGCTGGTGCAGACAAAGAGGACGCGACAAGGCGACACGCGAAGGCTCCTTGGGGCGACGAGACCGTCTATCCGCCGAAGACCGCCGCCGCGGCCCGAAAGGTGTTGACATGCACCGCCACCACCTTGGTGACGTCCTTGGTGTAGCCGCCGGCCAGCACCCAGAGCACGGGGATGCCCAGCCGCTTCGCGGTCTCAAAGACGACGGTGTCGCGGGCCAGCAGGTCGGCGTGATCGAGGTCGAGTGGCGAGTAGGGGTCTTCTTTGTAGGGGTCGGCGCCGGCCTGGTAGAGCAGGGCCTCGGGGCGCGCGCGCTCGATGGCCGGGCCCAGGTGACGGTTCAGGATGTCGAGGTACTGTTCACCCCCAGCGCCGGCCGGCACCGCCACGCTCCAGGCGTTGTGGGTGTCGGGCGCGTGGTTGTGGTTCACGTCGCGGTAGGCGAGGTTCTTCTCGTACCAGTTGCCGTAGATGCTGAGCTGAAAGAGCTCGGGCCGATCGGCGAGGAGCGAGGCCGTGCCGTTGCCGTAGTGCAGATCCATGTCGAGGACCAGCGCCCGGCGCAGGCGCCCTTCGGCCCGAGCCCGCTCATAGGCCACGACCAGCCCGTTGTAGGTGCAAAAGCCCTCGCCATGGGGCCCATGGGCGTGGTGAAAGCCGCTGGCGAGGTTGCCGCAGACGCCGAGATCGAGGGCGGCCAGCAGGCCGTCGATGGTGCCGCCGTTGGTCCAGCGCACCGCCTCGGCCAGCCCGGGCGACCAGGGGAATTTCTGCGACTGAGCCAGGGCGCGCGGCTCGCCGCTGTCGATGGCCTGAATGTACTCGGCGGTGTGAACCCGCAGCAGGTCTGTGTCGCTTGCCCGATTCGGCTCGACCAGCTCGATGGGGACCCCCATCTCCTCGATGCCCTGGCGCACGAGGCCGAACTTGCGGATCGGCATGATGTGCTCGCCCAGATCGGCGAAGTAGCGGGGAGAGTGGTAGAGGCGGAGGGGTTTGTGCATCACAGGCTCCGCAGGGCGGCGTCGAGGATGTCGAGGGCCTCGGCGGCGTGCCGGGGCGCGAAGACCAGGGCGGGTCGAAACCGGATCGAGCGGGGGCCCGAGCCACCGGCCTCCAGTCCCCGGTCGCGCAGGGCCTGGACCAGGCGCTCGCGGGTGGGGCTGTCGGGCAGGTCGAAGGCGGCGTAGGTGCCCTGGCCGCGGGGCTGGGAGAGGAGCCCCGGGTGCAGCTCGGCCAGCAGGTTGAGGCCATTGGTGAGCAACGAGCCGCTCTGGCGCACCACGCTGAGCAGATCGTCGCGGCCGATCACCTCCAGGATGACGCCCAACTGGGCCGCCCGCAGCGGGTCGCCCAGGAAGGTGTTGAAGATGCGCCAGGGCTCGGGCGGCATCAGGTGGCCCTGCACGAAGAGGCCGCCGACCTGCATCTTCTTCGAGAAGGTGACGATGTCGGGCGGGTCGGTGAGGCCCCAGTGGCTGTGGGCCCAGAAGGCGCCGGTGGCGCCGCAGCCGGTCTGGACCTCGTCGACGATGAAGACCACGCCGTGGGCCCGGCAGATCTGGCGCAGCGCGCGAAAGAAGGCCGGCCTGGCGTGGCGGTCGCCGCCCTCACCCTGGATTGGCTCCACGATCAGTCCGGCGACCCGGCCCTCCAGCTCGGAGAACAGCGCCTCGGTGGCCTCCAGGGCCCTGGCCTCGGCCAGGGCGTTCTCTTCGGCGTGCTCGTCCAGGGGAAAGCGGCTCGCCGGGAAGGGCAGCATTGGCCAGCGAAAGGCCGGAAAGTCCAGCTTGTGAATCGCCTTGCTCCGGGTGGCCGACAGCGCCCCCAGGCTGCGGCCGTGAAAGGCGCCGTCGAAGGAGGCGATCACCAGCTCGTTGATGCCGGGCTGGTCATTGTTCATCACCGCAAGGGCGTCTTCGGCGCTGGCCGGGCCACCGCGGCGGCGACGGGCCGCGGTGAGGAAGGCGATCTTGAGCGCGTTCTCGACGGCCTCGGCCCCAGACGTGACGGTGATGATGTGATCGAGGCCCTTGGGCGCGATGGGCAGGATCTGTTTTTCCAGCAGATCCACCCACTCGGGCGGCGGCGCGATGCCCAGGGCCGGGCGGTAGCCGGCGGCCCAGTCAAAGCGGCCATCCTTCCAGGCGGCGAGCAGGGCGGGATGGTTGTAGCCAAGCGGCTCCACCGCGATGTGGCTGTACACGTCGAGGATCACGTTGCCATCGACGTCGACGATGTAGTTGCCGATGCTCGCCTTGCTGTCCTGGTAGAAGTGGACGGTGCGGGCGTCCTGAAAGGCCTGGTGCCGGGCCTGTAGAGCCAGCGAGGCGGGGCCGGGAACGGTGGCGGTGCGGATCGCCGCCCGGGCGGGCTCGCCAGGGACGGGGCTCCAATCAGCGAGGGACTTCAAGATGCCTCCACTGTTCGGTCAGCGCGGCCTCTTCACCCGGGATGTCGAGGGTGAGGCCGCGGCGCTGGAAGATGGGGTGGGCCGACAGGACCCGCGCGCGAAGGAAAGGAAAGAAGCCGGTGACCGGCCAGATCGCCGCCGGGATGGGCAGCAGCGGCACGGTGGATGCGCCATGGTAGCGCAGCGCCTCTTTGACGAGCCGCTTTTGAAAGGCGAGGTCGCGATGGCGGGCCGCCGGCGAGTGGATGGCCTCAAGGTGATCGAGGATGGCGACACAGAGGCGCGAGGGGAACTGTGTCTCTTGCTCGTGGCCGAGCCAGCGCACCACCGGCAGCAGGGGCACTGGATCGGCCTCTTCGCCCAGGGCGTCGAGGTCGCGAAAGTCGGGCTGCACATAGGGCATCGCCGAGGGCAGCACGATGCGAAAGCCGCCGCGGCCATAGGCGAGCAGGCGGATCACCGTGCTGGGATCGTCGGGGCGGACATGCTCCATCTCGGAAATCAGCACCACATCGGTGGTGGCAGGGTCATGGCCGAGCTCGGCCACCGAGCGGCGGGCCAGGGTGGCGGGGATGGTGCGAAAGAGGGCGGCGAGGCCGGATCGCCGCTCGCTCGGCAGGATGAAGCTGTGGCTTAGCAGCACCACGGTGGTGCCATCGGACAGGGCGGTGGCCACAAAGGCGTCGCGCACGCCGGCCAGCGCGCCCGCGGCGTTGTGGGCGGTGACGAGGTGGTAGGCCACGCGCACGCCTTGAAAGGTGAGGCCCTGGCGCAGCCAGGCCTCCAGCACCGAGCGGCGCTCGATCTCGCCTTTGGGGCCGAAGTAGGCCTCCATCATGCGGTAGGCGGCGTCGAAGGCGGCGCTGTCGGGATCGGTGACCACCGCGAGGTGGTAGGCCCCGAGCGAGGCCCGCACCTTCTCCGTGTTGTCGTCGGCGTTGAGGTCGGCGAGGTCCAGCGGGCTGGAGGCGGGCGGCGCGGCGGGCAGGGTCACAGGCACCTCTGCCTTTGTCTGTAGCACCCCGCCCGAAGGGGGGGAAGGGGCGCCCGCCGGGTCGCCACGGCTTCAGCCGCGAGAAGTCCGACGGCGACGGCCCAGCGCGAGGGCGGCGCTGCCGAGGGCCAGCCAGCCGAGCGCGCCTGCGCCGGGGTTCACGCTGGCGCAGCCGCTGCCGGTCTTGCCCACTTCGCCGGCGATGCTGGTGTCGGCGCAGCCCTCGTCGATCTGGCCGTCGCAGTTGTTGTCGACCGAGTCGCAGAACTCCCGCGCGTCGGCGTGGCTCCACGGATCGCCCTCGTCGCAGTCCTCCTCGCCGCTGTAGCCGTCGGCGTCGGCGTCGTCGGTGGTCTCGTCCACCACGCCGTCGCAGTTGTCGTCCACACCATTGCCGGGGAGCTCCTCCTGGCTGGGGGCGGCCTCGCCGTTGGCGTCGTCGCAGTCGCCGGCGTCCTCGGAGTAGCCGTCGCCATCGTCGTCGACGCGGTCCGAACCTTCGTCCACGAGGCCGTCGCAGTCGTCGTCGACGCCGTTGTCGGGCTGCTCCTCAGCGCCGGGGCTCACCCCGGCGTCGGCGTCGTTGCAGTCGCCGTCATTGGGGGTGGCGCCGTCGCCGTCGCCATCCCAGTCGGCGGTTCCTTCGTCCACCACGCCGTCACAGTCATTGTCAATGCCGTCGGCCACCTCGGTCCCGCCGGGGTAGGCGGTGCCGTCGGCGTCGTCGCAGTCGCCACCCTCGGCGGTGAAGCCGTCGCCATCGGGGTCCCAGGCCCCGGCGTCGACCACGCCGTCGCAGTCATCGTCCACGCCGTTGCCGGCGATCTCGGTGTAGCCGCTGCGCACGGCGGGGTCGCCATCGTTGCAGTCGCCGTAGACCTCCGAGCGGCCGTCGCCGTCGTCATCGTACAGCTCGGTGCCCTCGTCGATGATGCCGTCACAGTCTTCGTCGGTGATGTCGGCCGTCTCGGTGGCGGCCGGGAAGACGGTGGCGTCGCCGTCGTTGCAGTCTCCGCCGTCCTCGGTGTAGCCGTCGCCGTCATCGTCGGCCCAGGAGGTGGCTTCGTCTACGCTGCTGTCGCAATCTTCGTCCACGCCGTCGGCGGTCTCGGCCGCTCCGGGGTGAACAGAGGACTCGGTGTCCCAGCAGTCGGTGCCGCCGGCGCCATCCCAGGCGTAGCCATCACCGTCCACGTCGATCCAGTCTCCGCCGACGCAGTCCTGGTCGATGCCGTCGTAGGCGATCTCGGTGGCGCCCGGGTGGATGGCGATGTCGGTGTCGTCGCAGTCGGTGCCGCCGGTGACGCAGGCGCAGGCGTAGCCATCCCCGTCGACGTCGGTGAGGTCGGCCCCCGAGCAGTCCTGGTCGACGCCGTCGTAGGCGATCTCGCTCATGCCGGGGTTGATGGCCGCGTTGGCGTCGTTGCAGTCGCTGCCGCCGCAGGAGGCGTTGGTGTAGCCGTCGCCGTCGACATCACAGGTGGGGAGAAGGTACTCAATCTCGTTCTTGTACAGTCGGGTGATGTTGGCTGCGCTGGCGGTGCTGGCGGTGTCGGTGAGGAAGCCGTTCACCCAGACCTTGTTGCTCTTGGTGAGGGCCACCGCGATGCGGCCCGAGCTGAAGGTGGCCGCCGATGATCCGGTGGTGGCCGACATCTGCATCGCGTAGGTGCCCCAGCCCGGGTTGGTGAGGCTGAGCGCTGTGGTGGTGAGGCCGGCCGCCAGCGTGGTGGAGCTGACGGTGACCGAGCTGTTGTTGTTGCCGCTGTAGGTGACGCCCACCGCCGTCGCGCGGGTGGGGTCCATGGTCCAGTCCTGAACGATCGCCTTGCCCCCCGCCGCGACATAGGCGTTGAAGTAGGGGGTGCTATAGGAGTTGTTTTGGATGGCCAGGATGACCAGATCCCAGGCCTTGGTGCGAATGTTGGTTTCGCAGGTGGTGATGCTGGTGGTGGCCGTGACCGTGTGGGTGGTGGTCGCCAGGGCAGCGGCCATGCGGTCGGTGGTGAGGTTGTAGTCGTTGCAGTAAAGGACCGTGCCGGCCGCCGCGGGGGTCGAGGCGAGCAGCATCGCGATCGTGAGCGCAATCGTTCTGGCCATGGTTCAGGTCCCCGTGGAGCTGGTGCAGTCTTCGTCGATCCCGTTGCCCGACACTTCCGTCGCAGCGGGGTGAATGGCGGCGTTGGCGTCGTCGCAGTCGCCACCCACCTCGGTAAAGCCGTCGCCGTCGTCGTCGCGGTAGGTGGTGCCCTCGTCGACGGTGCCGTCGCAGTCGTTGTCGATCCAGTCGGCGGCCTCGGCGGCGACGGGGCTCGTGGCGGTGGTGCTGTCGTCGCAGTCGCCGCCGTCTTCGCTGTAGCCGTCGCCGTCATCGTCGTAGGCGGTGGTGCCCTCGTCGATGATGCCGTCGGTGTCATCTTCATCGCCGTCGGGGGTCTCGGGGGCGCTGGGGTCGGCGCGGGCGTCGGCGTCGTCGCAGTCGCCGCCGCTGGCGCCGTAGCCGTCTCCGTCGGCGTCGGCCGAGCCATAGTCGACGACGCCGTCGCAGTCGTCATCCTTGCCGTTGGTGTAGTCCTCGGTCATCGCGGGCGAGACGGTGGGGTCGCCGTCGTTGCAGTCGCCCTCCGACTCGGTGAGCCCGTCGCCATCGTCATCGTAGCAGGTGGTCTCTTCGTCGATGGTGCCGTCGCAGTCCTGGTCGACCCCGTCGCAGAGCTCGCTGGCGCCCGGGTGAACGTCGGCCCGGCTGTCATCGCAGTCGGTGCCGCAGGCGGAGTTGCCGTCGCCATCGGTGTCGTAGAGGGTGGGGTCGCCCTCTTCGCAGGCATTTGCCAGCAGCATCACCGTTGGGAGCGGGCCGGCGGGCCCCTCGCCACCGGCCTCACCGCGGGCGATGGCCGCGTCGGGGGCGGTGAAGGTGACGGTCAGCTCGATCGACTCGCCGGGGCCGAGGCTGGCGGCCGCGGGCGTGATCGCGAAGGCCGGGTTGGAGGTCGACAGGGACAGGGGGTCGGCGTCGAGCTCGCTGCCGTTGGTGAGGGTGAAGGTGCGGGTCTCGCTGTCGCCGGTCGCCACCGGGCCAAAGTCGAGCAGAGGCGGGCTCACGGTGAGCGAGGCCACGGTGGCGGCCCCGCGCAGCTCGATGAGGTGCCCGCCGCCGCCCTCTTCGTTGGTGGTGAGGCGCGCCTCGGCGAAGTGCTGGCCCACCTCGGTGGGCAGGTAGCCGAAGTCGACCACCACCTCCTGCTCGCTCTCCACGGTGAAGGCGTCTTCGCCCTCGAGCACGAAAAATTCGCCTTCCACGTTGGTGAGGCTGATCTTCAGCACCTTGACGTCGCCGTCGATGGCGAAGAGGCTGACGGGCAGGCTGGCGCTGGCCCCCACCGGCAGGATCTCGGCGTCGGAGAGGGGCGGCGTGACCACCAGGGTGGCCTCGCTCTTGGTGATGCTCACGTCGCCGCCGCCGCAGGCGAGGAGCGCGAGCAGCGCCAGGGGTGAGGTTGGGAGGCGGGCAGGCATCGGAGGCTCCAGGGTGCAGGCACCGAGACGAGGAGGCGGGGAGGAGCCTACCAGAGGTCAGGGGCTTGTCCGCAGCCGGCCGCCAGGATGTCAGGAAATTGTTGCGGCGGCGGGATAGGGCTGGCCGCCCTGGAGGTCCCGATGCCTGGCCTGTTCGCGTTCTTACTGGTTTTGCTGGGCGCGGTCGCGCAGGCGGCGGCGCCGCAGGTCGCCGACCTGGGCCCGGCCGGCGCCCCCCTCCCGCCGATGGGGGCCCGTGCTGCGGTCTGTGCGCTGCCGATGATGGAAGGGGCGCTGCCCAAAAGGCTGGCGCTCGCCGAGGGTGCCCTTCATGTCGATGTTCCGGCGGTGCAGACGGGCTTGCTGATCGTTCACCCTAAGGGCGCCTTTGTGGTGGATGGCGGGGCGCGCATGGACCTGGAGCCCTCGCTCAGCGCCGTTCCGGCCGTGCAGGGCCTGATGCTGAAGCTGTCGGCGCGTAGCTTTTCGCGCCTGCGATCGCTGGAGGCGGCGCTCCAGGAGGCCGGCGCGCCGGCCGTGAAGGGCGCCCTGCTCACCCACGCCCACTACGACCATGTGGGCGGCCTGCTGGAGGTGGCCGACCTGCCCATCTACACGCTGCCGGGCGAGCTCGAAGAGGCAAAGCGGGCCGCCGCGGGCGAGGCCACCGACATCCTGAAGGCCGACGCCGAGGCGCTGCTCGTTCGCGGACGGGCCCTGGAGATGAACGGTCCTGCCTACGGGCCCTACCCCGCTTCTCATGACCTCTATGGCGATGGCTCCGTGATCGTCGTGCCGATGGAGGGCCACACGCCGGGCAGCCTGGGTGTCTTTGTTCACCTGCCCGATGGCCGGCGGGCCTTCTTGGTGGGAGACACCGTGTGGGTGCGCGAGGGCTACGAGCTGCGCATCGCCAAGAGCAGCATGGCCTCGCAATTTGACCACGATCGGCAGGGCACCGCCATGCAGATCGGCCGCCTCGCCCAGCTCTATGCGAGCGAGCCGGGGCTCGTCCTCGTCCCGGCCCACGATGGGCGGCAGTGGGAGGCCCTCTTCGGAGGGGAGGCCTGCCTGCGATGAGCTCGCTGCGTGTCGATCGCCTCGCGGCCCTCTACACGATGGACCCGGCGCGGGAGGGCCTGGGCGCCTTGTTTGGGGTCAGCCTCGTCTTTGATCAGGGCCGCCTCGTCTACCTTGGCGATCCCGACGGCGGGCCGGCGGCCGCGGAGACCCTCGATGGGCGCGGCCTCATCGGGATGCCGGGCCTCGTAGACCCGCACACCCACACGATCTTCGCCGGTAGCCGGGCCGAGGAATTCCGCCAGCGCCTCGCAGGCGTGCCCTACACGGCGATCCTGGAGGCGGGGGGCGGCATCCTCTCGACGGTGCGGGCGACCCGGGCGGCCTCGGTCGAGGGGCTCCTGGCGCTGGCCCAGGCGCGGCTGGCGCGGCTCGCCGAGGCCGGGGTGAGCACGGTGGAGGTGAAGAGCGGCTACGGCCTCGATGTGCAGGCCGAGGTGCGGATCCTCGAGGTGGCGGGGCGCCTGGGCGGCGGGATGCGGGTGATCCCCACCTTCCTCGGCGCCCACGCGATCCCGGCCGAGCACCGCGGCGATCGCCGGGCCTATGTGCGGCAGGTGATTGACGAGCAGCTCCCCCGCTGCGCGCCCCTGGCCGAGGCGATCGATGTCTACTGCGATCGCGGCGCCTTTACGCTCGACGAGGCGATGGAGATCCTGACGGCGGGCCAGGCGGCGGGCCTGCGGGTGAAGGCCCACGCCGAGCAGGTGGCCTACACGGGCATCGCGGCGGCGGCGGCGGGCTTGGGGGCGATCAGCGTCGATCACCTGGAGCGCATCGACGAGGCCGGGGTGGCGGCGGTGGCGGCGGCGGGCACGGTGGCGGTGTTGCTGCCGATGGCGCAGCTCTACCTGCGCGACAGCGCGCCGCCGGTGGGCCTCTTGCGCGAGGCGGGGGTGCCGATGGCCTTGGGCACCGACTGGAACCCGGGTAGCTCGCCGGCCTGTGACCCCTGGGCGGTGGCCACGCTGTCGACCTTGATTCAGGGCCTGACGGTGGAAGAAGCCGCGCTGGGCCTCACCCGTCACGCCGGCCGGGCGCTGGGGCGGCCGGAGTTGGGCTGGTTGGGGCCGGGCTCGGCGGCCGATCTGGCGCTCTTTGCGCCGCCGCCGGGCGCGCTGCCCGAGATCGCCAGCCTGATCCAGCACTTTGGCGGCCACCGGGCGGTCGCGCGGGTAATTGGCGGGCGCCGTGTGGATGTTGTCGCCCCAGCCGCGGATTGAATAGGGGTTTGACCCGGCCTGCCGCGCTCGCCCCAGGCCACACCCTACGCCCCCAGAGGCACGCATGAACGCTCACCCTGTCTTCGCGATCCTTGGCATGGCCGGTGCCTGGGAGTGGGTCATCATCCTGGTCATCGTGGTCATCTTCTTTGGCGTCGGCAAGCTGCCGAACGTGCTGGGGCAGATGGGCAAGGGGGTCAGGGCCTTCAAGGACGGCATGAAGGACGACGAGGAGAAGAAGGCGATCGACGTCACGCCCGAGAGCCCCGAGGCCACCAAGGTGCCCGAGGCCGACGAGATCCGGCGCTAGGGGGTGCTCTCTTCCTGTACCAGGGCGTAGAGCTCGGCCAGCTCGGCCTCATCGAAGAGGGGGGCGGCGGAGGGCGCGGGGGCAGCCGGGCGCGGCAGCAGGGCCTTCGCGACCAGCAGCAGCTCTTCGCCGAGCGCCCCCAACTCAATCAGGGCACGCAGGTCCTGGGCCAGCAGGGTGGGCAGCAGGCGCCGGGCGATCGGCATCGGCGTGTACGGGTTGCCCACCAGCGCCTTCTTCACCGGGTAGCGGCTCGACCAGCGGCCATGGCGGGCGATCACCTGCAGCACCTCGGGGCGGGTGGGGCGCGTCGCGGCGATCTTGACCACGTCGCGCTCGACGAGGCGGGGGTTGTCGAGAAGCAGGGCGATGACACGGTGATCGCGGTCGTGGAGCAGGCGATCGAGGGTGTTGCGATCGCGGCCGCGGGCGGCGGCGCGGCGGTTGCCGAGGGGGACGTCCATGAACTCGTTGCCGGTCCAGGCCTCGTCGATCGTGGGGTTCTGTTCGAGGGCCGCGCCGAGAAACATGCGGGCGATGGCGGCGAGGCCGCCGCCCTGGGCGATGCCGTAGGCGGCCTTCACCCGCGGGTAGGGCATCTGCAGAAAGACATTGGGCTCCAAGGCCAGCTCCACCAGCACGGCGCGGGCGCGGCCGTTGCCCTGCTGGGCCCGCTCGACCAGGGCGGCCATCGTGGCCACCAGCTCGGCCTCGGGCAGGCCGGCGATGAAGTCGGTGGCCAGGGTGCGGCGCATGGCGCGCTCGCGCACGGCCTCGACGTTGTGTTCGAGCCGGTCGAGCCGGGCGTCGAGGGCGGGGCGGCCGTCGCCGCGGAGCAGGGTTTCCAGGGCCTCGGTCATGCGGGGCCGCTAACCCTGCGGCGGCGGGCTGACCGGCGCGCTGGGGGCCTCGGGGCGGGGCTCGGTGGCGCGCAGGATGGCCTCGAAGTCATCGTCGAGGGCGGCGAAGAAGGCCTCGCCGCCGCCTTCGCGGGCGAATTTGACCCGATCGGTGGCCTCCAAAATGCGGCTCGCGGCGGCCTGCTCGGCCTCGGGCAGGGCCTCGGTGGCGGCGATGTGGGCGAGGAGCTCGCGGGTCGTGGCGGTGGTGGCGGGCCAGCGCAGGGTGGGGTCCAGGTAGCTGCGCAGCACCAGCGACAGGCGCAGCGCCTGGCTGTGATCGTCGAGGCTGGCGGCCCGCGCGCTGGCCCAGGCCTTGCGCGACGCCCTCGTG
>JBEIQK010000829.1:0-2816 GCA_040376505.1 Alphaproteobacteria bacterium
CAGGCGCCGGGCTGCTGGGAGCGGCGGGCGTGGCCTTGGGCTCATCCTTGCCCTTGGCGGCGGCGTGCAGCGCCTCGCTGTCCATCTTGAAGGTCTCGATCTCAAAGGCCGGGTCGGCGGCCGCGGCGAGGCCGACAGCGCCGCCGGAGACGGGCTCGCCCACCGCCACGGGGGTGAAGGGCTGGCCGGTGGAGGGCAGCTCGGCGCAGGCGAGGAGCAGCAGGGCGAAGGGGGCGGTCCGGCAGACCATCGGGCGCTCCAGCGAAAGGGCGCCCTGCATATCGTGTCCGCCGCGCCCGCGGGGTGCGCGCGGGATAGCCCGCGCCGATGAGCGAACGCACGCCCCCCTGTCCCCTCCACGCCGCTTGCGGCGGCTGCCCCCAGATGCACCAGGAGCCTGCCGACCAGCTCGCTGACAAGGTGCGCTTTCTCACGATCGCGATGGGGCGGGCCCCCGACCGGGTGGTGCCGAGCCCGGTCGAGTTGGGCTACCGGGCCCGGGTCTCGCTCAGCGGCGACGCCGCGGGCCGGCTCGGCTACCACAAGCCCCGCTCCCACGAGCTCGTCGCCGTCGACGCTTGCGCGGTGGCGGTGCCCGAGGTGAACGCCGTGCTGGGCCGCCTGCCCCCCTTGCCCGGCGTGACCCGGGCCGAGCTGCGCAGCGATGGCCAGCGGGTGGTGCTCGCCGTCGACACCCGCGACGAGCGGGGCAAGCCGGGCCCGAAGGTGGCGGCGCTCAAGGGGCTCCTGGCCCAACTGCCCATCGCCGACCTGGGCCTCGCCGGGGTGGCGGTGGACGGACATGGCGTGGCCGGCGAGGTGCTGCTGCGCTTCGATGTGGGCGGGCTGGAGCATCGGCTCAGCCCCGACACCTTCTACCAGGTCAACCTCGCGGTCAACGCCGCCCTGGTCGCCGCCGTCGGCGAGGCGGCCGAGGAGGCCGAGGCCCTGCTCGATCTGTACGCCGGTGCGGGCAACCTGAGCCTGCCCCTCCTCGCGAAGGGGCGCCGGGCCACGCTGATCGAGAGCTCCCATGCTGCGGTGGGCGACGCGCGGCGCACCATCAAGGCCCATGGCCTGCCGGGCGAGGTGAAGACCGGCGACGCGGGCCGCTACCGGGCTGGCGACGCGGTCTTCGACGTGGCCCTGCTCGATCCCCCCCGCGCCGGCGCCGGCGCGCTGGTGACCGAGCTGCTGGTGACCCGGCCGCGGCGGATCGTCTATGTGAGCTGCAACCCGGTGGCCCTGGCCCGCGACCTCAAGCCGGCCCGCAAGGCCGGCTACGACATCGTCCACCTCGCACTCTTCGACATGTTCCCCCAGACAAAGCACATGGAGTCGCTGTGCGTGCTGGCCCGAGCCTGAGCCGATGAGCCCGGTCGCCGCCCACGCCGCCCTGGCCGCGGCGAGCCTGCTCCTTTGGGGCCTCATCGGCGGGGCGGGCCTCTCCGGGCTCGGCCTCGTGCTGCTCCTGGGGGCGGCCTGCCTGCGCGGCCTGCGGGCTGTCGCACCCGACGAAGAGACCGCCCTGCTCGGCGCCTTGGGGGTTGTTTGCCATCCGGCCCTGGCCAGCGGCCTCGCCGAGGGGCCCCTGGGGCGCCTGGGGCTGGCCACCGGGCTTGCCGGGGTGATGGCGCTGGCGCTGCAGCCCCAGCGTCGATCCCGCCTGCTCGCCTGTCTGCTCGGGTTGGGCGGCGGGGCCTTGATCTTCGCGCTGCAGCCGCCGCTCTCCTTGTTGCCCTTCCCGCTGGCCCGGATTGGCCGGGCCCTCACCGAGCTGGCTGCGCCCATGGGCCTCGCACCCTCGCGACCGGCGCCGGCCCACAGCGCCGAGGCGCTCACCTTGGGGCTGGTTGGCGCGGCGGCCCTGGCGCTGGCCCTGCGCGGGCGGCGCGACCTCGCCGGGGGGCTCCTCCTGGTGCTGCTCCTCTCGATCAGCGTGGCGGTGGGCGACCCGTCGGCCGCCTGGACCCCTTCGCTGCTGCTGGTGCCGGCCTTAGGCTTGGGCCTGCTGGCGGTGCGGGCGCGGGCCGACTTCGGGCCGGCCCTCTGGCTCTTTCCGGCGACGATGATGACCTTTTCGGCCTTGCAGGCGCCGGCCTACCGGAGCCCGGTGGCCCAGACGGTCGCCATCGCGGCGGCCTCGCCGGCCTCTCCGGGGGCCCGCGCCGCGGCGGCCCGCGCCCTCATCGACGCCGGTCGCCTGGAAGAAGCGGAGGCGGCGATCGCGGCGCTGGAGGCCGATCTGGGCCGCAGCCCCGATCTCTTCGCGGTGCAGGGCCACCTGCTGCATGTGCGCGGCAAGGATGGGGCGGCGATCCCCCTGCTGGAGTCGGCGCTGGGGGGCGACCCCAATCAGATCGAAGCGGCCATCGAGCTGATCGGCATCCTTCGCGCCCGCGGTGACCTGGAGGGGGCCCGCTTTCACGCCGGGCGCCTCGCCGAGCTGCACCCCGATCGCCCCGAGGGGGCCGCCCTCCTCGCCGAGTTGGGTGGCCCTTAGGGTGCGGCGGCTCTTTGTTCACGGGCGACTGACCGACCGTGGCGGGGCCGATCGCTGGCTCTGGGGGGTGTTGCGGCGGCTGGAGGGGCCCCGTCGCCTGCTGGTGGGGTCAATCGATCGCGAAGCGCCGGCCGAGGTGCGGGCGGCGGCGGGCGAGGTGGTACGCGTCAAGGAGCTCGATCGCAGCGGCCTCTCCGGGCCGCCTGGGCCAGGGCTGCGGCGAGTCTTGGCGGCGGCCATCGAGGCCTTTTCCCCCGACGTGATCATCAGCAATGACCTCGTCGACCCCACCGTGATGGGCCTGCTGGCCGAG
>JBEIQK010000478.1:0-5084 GCA_040376505.1 Alphaproteobacteria bacterium
CGGCGCGGCTTGGGCCGGCGGTGCGGCCCGGGGCGGCGGCGGCAGGGGCGGCGGCGGCGCGGCCGAGGGATCGAGATCGGCCTGGCGAATCCAGCCGGTGGTGTCGGGGGCCGCCACGGTGGCCGAGGGCAGGCGGGCGGCGGAGGGCGGCAGTTGGGGCGGCGGAGCAGTGACTGGGGGCGGCAAAACGACGGGCGCTGCGACCGGCACGGGCGGCGGCAGGGCCGGCGCGGGCGGCTCGGCGATCCGCCGGATGTGGGCGTTGGTGTCGTCCTGGGTCACCGCCCGGCTCACCCGCGGCGGCGGCGCCGGAGGGGTCGGCGGCGGCGGCGGGGTCGGCATCATCGGGGTCGGCGCGACGGCGACCCGCGTGGGGCCTACGTCATCGAAGTCCGACACCGCGAGATCGGGCACGGTGGAGGGGTCTTCGGACTCCGTCCAGGGCTCGATCGAGACGCCTTCGGGCAGGTGGGGGCCCGGGGCCCCTCCGCCGAAGAGCTGCGCCAGCTCGGCGCGGGTGTCGTCGGCGACGGTGTTGAAGGAGTAGCCGGCCATCAAGGCGCGGATGTCCTCGCGCATGACGAAGGCCCGCTGGTAGCGGTTGCGCGGATTGGGGGCGAGGGCGCGGGCCAGCACCTTCTCGAGGCCGGGGACCCGCTCGCGCACCCGGGCGAGGCCGGCGGCGACGTCGGCGCCACGCACCGCCTGGATCGTCTCAATGCCCGAGCCCTGGCGAAAGAGGGGCTCCAGGGTGAGCAGCTCGTAGATGATCGAGCCCACGGCGAAGATGTCGCTGGCCGGCGACAGCTTCTGGTCGGACTGGGTCTGCTCGGGCGAGAGGAATTCCAGGCGGCTCAACGGCGCCGTGTTGGAGCCGACGGCGGGCACCGGGACGCCCATGCGGGCGAGGCCGTAGGCGCCAAGCTGCACCTTGCCTTCGCGGTTGACGAAGAGGGCCGAGGGCTTGAGCCCCAGGTGCAGCACGTTGAGGCTGCCCGTGCCCTTGCCTTGCCGGCCGTGCAGGGCCTCCAGGCCGTTGCAGATGTGGGTGACGAGGTTCAAGAAGACCGGCACCGAGAGCGGCCGACCCACCGCGCGGCAGTGGGCGATGACGCGGTCGAGGTTGACGCCGTCGGCGTACTCCTCGACGAGGTAGCGGTGTGGGTCTACGCCGCCCCAGTCGATGAGGGGCACCAGAAAGGGGTGGCGCGCGCCGAGGAGATCGCGGGCCCGGGCGTCGAGGGCCGAGAAGCGGCCGGGGTCCTGGCTGATCAGGGGTGCGATCAGTCGCACCACGACCCGCCGCCGCCCCTCGATCTCCGAGCTGCCGAGAAAGCTGTCGGACACACCATCGCCGCCGAGACGGCGGTGGAGGGTGTAGGGCCCGACGGTGGTGGGAAGCTGCAGCATGGACCGCCCGCTCCTGGGTCGTAAGCAATGGCCGGGTGGGGGCCACCTGCCACCGCGCCCGGGGGTCCGAGCGCCGCGCAGGACGGATCAAACCCGAAAGGCCGCCCCTGGTCAAATTTGGCCGGCGGCCGGGGCCCAGGCAGCCGTCCGCCCGGGCTGCTGCGCGGATAACTCCACCCCATGCCGATCGTCTCCCCTCGCCTCGCCCTGGGAGGGCCCCGGGTGGCCCTCTTGATGCTCCTGATGGCCACCCTGGGCTGTGTCCCCTCCGCCCACAACGGCGTGGTGCGGATCTCCGACGGGGCCATCACGCTGGTACGCACCGATGGGCCCACCGTGCGCCTCGTCGCCGCAAACCCGGCGGTCCCCCTGGAGAAGCTCGAAGGCTATGTCGTGAAGGTCGATGGGGAGCAGCGCTTCGGGCGGCTGCGCGTTCAGGAGTACGCCATCCTCGACGCTGGCGACGGCTCCACACCTTTTGTCGGCGTTCTGACGCGGGTGGGCCTGCAGTGGGAGCTGCGCGACCAGAACAGCGGATCGACCTACCGCCTCGTCGGCACCTCCGTGGCGCCGGCCCTGGCCGGGCATCAGGGCGAGGTGATCGTGATCTCCGGCTATGTGGCGGGCCACCACGAGATCAACGTGGTCCGCTGGCGGGCCCTGGGCCCCCCACCCGGCCCGTGACTTGGTGTAAGGTCTCCGCGTGCTCACGGCCCACCCCACTCGCCACTACTGCTTTGGCTGCGGCGCCCCCGTCGCCGAGCTCCGCGATCGTCCTGCCGCGCTCTGCTCGCGCTGCGCGGTGGCCGGTCCCCACCTGCCCCTCGACGGCCTGCGCTGGATGGTGCGCAGCCTCGCCGGCCGATCGTTGGGCCCCCTCTCCCACGATGCCGTGGCCGACCAGATCCGTCGCAAGGCGATCGGGCCTGCCGACCTCATCTGCCGGGTGGGCGACAGTTGGGCCGAGGTGGTCGAGCACCCCGACTTTCGCGCCTGGTTCCTGCCCGGCAGCGCGCTGGCTGCCGAGCGCGAGGTCGCCCAGGCCACCGAACGCCGCGACCGGGCGCTCTTCCAGGCCGGCAAGGTCGCTCGGGTCGCCGCCGCCGCTGCCCTGATGGTCGGCGGGGTCGGGGCCGCGATCTACAGCACCACCAACCGCCTGCTCGTGATGCCCCAGGCCTGGACCGACGCGGCCAGCGAGGCCTTCGACGAGGTCCATTCTGTCGTGAGCGGCGAGATCGAGCAGGCCACCAGCCAGGAGGCCGCCGATCGCTCGGTCAAAGCCGCGGCGGAGCGGCCCGGCAAGGCCCTGGTAGACGCCCTCCGCGCCGCCAATCCCAACCTTGAGGGCCCTGCCAGCCTGCGCTTTCAGCGGGGGCGGGTGGCCCTGTGGAAGGGCACCCTCGCCGACCTCGAGGTGGCCCGGGTGGAGATGGAGGCCGCCTTCGCCCTCGCCCCCGACGACGTGGAGATCGCCGCCGGGCTCTGCGAGACCTACGCCAACGTCAGCCGCCGCAACGCCGACTACTTGGACGGCATGGTCCAGGCCTGCGCGCGGGCCGACTCGATCGATGCCGACGCGGTCTCCAGCGTGCGCGCCCGCTCGGCGGCCAACCGGGCCTCGGGCAAAGAGGCCGCCGGCGAGGATCTGGCCCGCCAGTGCGGCGATCCCCCCGAGCTGGCCGGCACGGCGGGCACCACGGTCGACCTCGGCTGCGCCATCACCCTGGCTCGCGCCACCAACAACCTCGCCGCCCTCAACACCTTGGAGCAGCGCAGCCCCGCCAGCTTCCGGCTGCAGCTCGCACGGGCCCAGGTGGCCCTCGCCACCGGCGATCACAGCCTCGCCATCGAGTCGGCCCAGCGCCTCACCAAGCGTCACCCCACCGAGCCCGTCCCCTGGCGGATCCTCGAAGAGGCCTACGCCAATGTGGGCGAGTGGAGCGGGGCCGAGGCGGCCGGCATGCGGGTCAAGCAGCTCGACCCCGACGATCTCGAAGGCCGGCGCCTGCTCGCCGAGGTGCAGCTCAAGGTCTTTGGCAAGGCCCGGGCCGCCCACGACGAGCTGGTCTCGATCAGCAACCACCCCAATTTCGGGCGCAGCCGAACGCAGGCGCGGGTCTTCACCGACGCGGCGGCGGCGGCCTTGGAGATGGGCGACGCCAACCAGGCGCTGACCCTGGCCCAGCGGGCCTTGCAGCTCGATCCGGGCAACCCGGCGGCCTGCCTCTACCGGGCCAAGGCCTTGTTGGGGGTGAACCGCACGAGCGACGCCGAGACCGCCATTCACGACGTCGACGCCCAGCGCACCGTCGGCCGCAGCGGGGCCCGCTTTCACCTCGGCGCGGCGCGGCTCTTTATGTCCTTGGACCGCGAGCGGGCCGCTGAGGCGGCGATCGAGAGCGCGCTGGAGCTCGATCCGCAGTTCCTGGCCGCCTGGTTTGAGGGGGTCAACGCCAAGCTGGCGATCGGGGATCCGCCGGGCGCCCTCAAGCTCGTCCGCGGCCTCGCCTTCCTCGACATCCGCCGCGACGCCGACCGCAGCCCTCTTCAAGAGCTGTGGTATCCCGAGCCCTCCTACCGCTCGCTGCGCGACGAGTTGGAAAAGCAGCTCACCGGCGATGTGCGCCTCGCCGCGGGCGGGGCCGAGGCGGTGGCCATCATGGCGTGGGCCACCGGAATGTCAGACGGGCTGCGGCTCCTGGAGAAGGTAAACGCGGCGAACCCTGATCTGCCCGCCGTCCACGCCGCGCTGGCCAGCGCGTACTTCGCCACGGGCAGCTACAGGGAGGCCATCAGCCACGCCGATCAGGTGCTCTCCGGCGAGGAGAGCCCCGCCGTGCCGATCGCGATGCGGGCACGCTCCTTGGAGGCCCTGGGCCAAACAGAGCAGGCCGACGCCGCCTTCAACGAGGCCGCCCAGGCCGGGCCCAACACCCCCGGCATCTACCGCTGGCGGGCTGAGATGCTGCTCGCCCGGGGCGACAAGGCCGGCTTTGCCCGAGAGCTGAGCGAGGTGCTGCGCCTCTCCCCCGATGACATCGGCGCCCGCAAGGCCCTGATGGGGGCGCGCTGAGCGAGTCCGATCGCTGGGAGGAGCCTGCGCCCGGCCTCTTCGTCTGCCAGCCGGCCCAGGGCTTTCGCTACTCGATGGACCCCTTCTTTCTGGCGGCCTGGGCCCTCGAAGGCGGGCCGCCGGGGCGCTTCCTCGACGCCGGCACCGGCTCGGGCATCGTGGCCCTGCTGCTGGGCCGCCTGGGCCACCGGGGTCAGGGCCTGGACATCCAGCCGGCCTGGATCGACCGCGCCCGCCAGAGCGCCGCGCGCAGCGGCCTCACCGCGCGTCTGGACTTTGTGCAGGGCGATCTGCGCACGGCAGCGCCGGGCGGCTTTGACCTCGCGCTGTGCAACCCGCCCTACTTCCCGGCGGGCGCGGGCCCCTTGCCGGCCGATCCCCTCAAGGCCGCGGCCCGCCACGCCCTCTTCGGCGATCTCGACGCCCTCCTCCCGGCCCTCGCCCGTATGGCGCCGCGGGTGGTGCTGATCCTGCCGCCCCGCCGCGCCGCCGAGGCCGAGGCCCGCCTCGCCGCCGCCGGTCGCCCCCTGCGGCGCCGCTGCCGCCTGGGTTCGGCGCTGGTGCTGCTCGAAGGGCAGGACGGCGGCGGGCCGCTCCA
>JBEIQK010001127.1:0-1595 GCA_040376505.1 Alphaproteobacteria bacterium
CCCTGCAGCGCGCCTTGCAGGCAGGCCAGACGGTGGTGAAGCTCCAGGGGCCCGACGACCCGATGATCAGCCTGTGGAGCGCGTCTGGCACCTGGGGCGGCCCCGACGACGAGGCCCTGGTGGCCCGGGTGGAGGGCGACCTGGGCGGCACCCTGCGCTGGTTTGTCGATGGCGAGGAGGCCGGCGCGATGGAGGTGAGCGAAGACCCCTTCACCCACCGCTTCTTCGTCGATGCGCCGCCGGCCGGCGCGCGGGTGCGGCTGCAGCTGGATGTAGACGGCGCCCCCCGGGTGCTCACCGGCACCTTCTACCTCGAAGACGCGCCGGCCGCCGATGTCTCCGCCAAGGAGGGCTGCGGCGGCTGCGCCCAGGGGCCCGCGGGAGCCTTCTCGCCGGCCCTCCTGCTGGCCCTCCTGGCCCGGCGCCGCCGGTGAGGGCCGTGTACACGCTGCCCCTGCGCATCCCCGCCGACGCGGTGGTGCTGGACCTCTCCGGGCCCTGGATCGGCCCGCAGCCGGTCTGGTCGATCGGCCGCTACGATGAGGACCGCGGCATCTACACCCAGGCCCTCTTCACCGCCGGGCGGGCGCCGCGCACCGTTCACATGGGCATCGACCTGGGCGGGCCGGTGGGGGAGCCGGTGTACGCGGCGGGGGATGGCCTGGTGATCGCCGCTGGGGCCTTGCCGGCGCCGGGGGACTATGGCCACGCCCTTGTGCTGGAGCACATTCTCGACGGGCGGCTGGTGTATGCCCTCTATGGGCACCTCGCCGCGCGGAGCCTGGCGGAGAGCCCGGTGGGGCGGCGTGTGGAGACGGGTGATCTCATCGGCTGGCTCGGCGATCTCGACGAGAATGGCGGCTGGCCTCCGCACCTGCACTTTCAGCTCGCCTGGCAGCGGCCGGCGGGGCCCGACATGCCGGGGGCGGTCTGCCGCGAAGAGCGCGCCGCGGGCCTCGAATGCTACCCTGATCCGCGCCGGATGATTGGGCCTGTATACAGGTAAAACATGGCGTTACAACAATGAAATAGCGGGAGCCATCTTCGCACTTCGCTCATCCGGCGAGGACTTCGTCGAAGGAGGTGGCGGTGAGCGCCCGGCGGAGCATGCCGAGCAGCGCGGCGTGATCGGTCACCGTGGCGAGGCGCGCCTTGTCGGATTCGTCGACCGGGATGTGGCGCCCTCGGAGCACCTCCAACACGGCCTCCGCGAAGCCCTCGGCCCTGCCCTCAGCCTTGCCCTGGGCCACCATTCGCTGGAAGAGCTCGCTGCGGTACTCGTAGTTCTCGAACATCGCTGACTTCAAGGCCGCCCGGCCAGCGGACCCCGGGCCTGCGCTCGCCTGGCAGCGGCCGGAAGGGCCGGACAAGCCGGGGACGGTCTGCCGCGAAGACCGCGCCGCGGGTCTCGTCCGCAACCCAGACCCGCGCCGGATGAATGGGCCTGTATACAGGTAAAACGCTTTGTTACACGACCTCAATTACAGAAAAGAGCCTCGCGCTTCGCTCATCCGGCGAGGACTTCATCGAAAGAGGTGGCGGCGAGCGCCCGGTGGAGCAAGCCGAGCAGCGCGGCGGGATCGGTCACCGCGGCG
>JBEIQK010000500.1:0-4926 GCA_040376505.1 Alphaproteobacteria bacterium
CGCTACATCGCCGACTTCCGCAAGGCCGGCGCCGACATCATCACGGTCCACGCCGAGGCCAGCCCCCACCTCGACCGCACCCTGGCCGCCATCCGCGAGCTCGGGGCCAAGGCTGGCGTGGCCTTGAACCCGCACACCCCCGAAGATCAGCTCGACTACGTGCTGGAGGTCACCGACCTCGTCCTCCTGATGACGGTGAACCCCGGCTTTGGCGGCCAGTCCCTCATCGATCGCGTCTTCCCCAAGATCGAGCGCGTCCGCGAGCGCATCGAGAAGCTCGGCCTGCCCACCCTCATCGAGGTGGACGGCGGCGTGAAGCCCGAGAACGCCTGGCGCTTCGTCGGCGCCGGGGCGCATGTTCTGGTGGCCGGCTCCGCGGTCTTTGGCGAGCGCGACCGGGCCACGTCGATCCACCAGATCCGCGAGGCGGAGCCCCCCACCGAGGTCCGCGGGGGAATTCGTCGGTAGGCGCTTGACGCTACCGAGATGGCCGCATAGAACAGCGGCGCCGTCGGGGAGTAGCGCAGCCTGGTAGCGCACCTGGTTCGGGACCAGGGGGTCGCAGGTTCGAATCCTGTCTCCCCGACCATCTTCCAAAGGCGCCGACCCTCCAAGGTCGGCGTTTTTGCGTTGGGCCCTCCCGCGCCATGACCCTCAAAGCCGCCGTCCACGCCGCCTGGGAGGCTGTCCAAGCCGCTGAGGCCCAGGGCCGCCGCGACCTCGCCCTGGCGCGCCTCGACGCCCTCATCATCGCCCTCGGCGCTCTCTCCCCGGCGGCCCGGCTACGCTGGTGCCTCGACCACGCGCCCCGCCCCCGCGCGGGCGGCCCGGTGGTGCGGGCGCCCCTGCGCGATCGCGTGATCATCCCCACCCTTGTCGAGGGCGTCCTGGCCCAGGCCCCCGGCTGCGCGCGCGTGCTGGCCCGGCAAGACCTCTACGCGGTGCAGCGTCGCGCGCCGGCCGACCACCCGATCCACCGGCTGCCGCCGGACCTGCGCCATCCCGAGGGCCTGCTCCACGAGGTCCTCCGCCTCGATCCCGGCGACGGGGAAGCGCGGGACGACCTCTGTGATCACCTCGCGGCCTGGCTCCGAAGCTGCCTGCATGGGCTCCCCGCGGGGCTGTTGTATGGCCTTGATGGCGCCACCTTGGACCAGATGGACGAGCTCGACGACGCCTTTGCGACGCTCATCGCCCACGCCACCACGGCGGAGCGGGTCGACCGGTATGCCGCGCTCCGGGCACACTGCGAGCGCCATCTGCCGGCCTACCGGGCCTATTTGGAGTGCCTGCCGGTGGACGGGGGCTATCCGGCATTTCTGGGGGTGTGGGTGGGGCCGGGCTCTGGGATGAACGGTGATTGACCGGGCAGCGAGAGGTCGCGGCCGACGGCTCCCTGTCGAGCCCTCTCCTTACGCATTCTATTTGGGGGCGGGCCTCCCAATCTGCGCTGTTGGCCGTCGATTGGGCAGGCGCGCAGCGGATCGTAGCATTGTGGAATGCACGCATGTCAGAGGGGCCAGGAGCCCCGCCTGGCCCGTTTTCGGAGGGGAGCGACAAGCAAAGTCGGCCAAGATCGCTGGCTCGCTGAGCCCCATGCGCGAAAACTGAACTGATTCAGTTTTTCAGTCCACCTGACATCCTGACGCCAACAGGGCGACGGACACACCTCTCGGCCTGTGTGGGGCCATCGTGGGTCAGCGCTGATTCCAGTCCAGGACTTTGGTCGCCGGGCACGACCAAGACAGACTGGGAGGTTCGCTATTTTTTAGCGGAGTCCACAGTGCGCATCAGGCTCAGGGAATATCGTTGGGAAGGGGTAGGAACAACTCCAACGGAAAGGTCTCAGGCATCCACTGTCCGGACAAACCAAACAACAATCAAACGCCCTAAAATCATCAGTCGGAGCCGAGCATCTTGACGCCCTCCCACCCGGGTGCAGGAGGACTGGCTGTCTGACTTCAACGAGCGTCCTGTCCGATCCGGGGAGGAATCGCCCCTTCTATGAGCGCGGGACCGGATGGTCGACGGGGAGTCGCCCCGTGCGGCAAGGCGTCTCACGCTGCCCAGGAGCCCAACCGCTCCTGGCGATTCACGCCGATAACCCGCTGTGTCATCTGACACCACTGACCAGATTGTAGCAAAATATACACATCAAGTTGTCAATACGGAAACAATCTCACATCGGCGCCGGAAGCCCCGGTTGGATCCCCAGCCCAGCCCCCCAGGAGCGTGCACCGATCGCTAACGTCGACGCGGTCGCGCAGAGCCCCACCCGCCCACCATCGCGGCCGCGAGGCCGCGGCCCCGAGAAACTATTTTTTGTGCGTCGCTGCAGGAGTTCGGAGAGCATGGATAGTCAGCGGTGGGCTGGTGCCCTCCGGCGCACGCTCCCCCAATCGGCGAGGGGGGCGGAGCGCTGGGCCTCCGGCGGCCCGCGGGCCGCATCACAGCGACGGAGCTCCTGCTATGGCTGAACATCACTTTACCTGGCTCACCCAGGGCGAATTCCACATGCTGATCCAGGTGGACGGCGCCTTTCGGGGCATGCACGTCCTCAATCAGAACCCCGGCAACAACGCTGACCTGATCCGCCACAGTGGGGCCGGCAATCGGGTCCGCTTCACCTACACCGAAGAAGGCCACCGGATGTATGTGGAGGTCGGCGGCTCGTGGATGGGCCTGCATGTGTCGGGGGGCGACCCGGGCGACAACGTCAAGCTCATCCGCTACGAGGGCGACGGCCACCTGGTGCGCCCGGTGCGCAACGAGAATGGCACCTGGAAGCTGCTCATCAAGGTGGGCGAGGAGTGGAAGGGCCTTCATGTCCACCAGCAGAACCCCAACGACCGCGCCAGCCTCGTCCGCCACAGCGGCGGCGGCAATGACATCGTGCTGTCCAAGGCCACCATCGTCGGCAAGGTGATTGAGGAGGGCTATCTCCTCATCGATGTCGGCGGCGAGTGGAAGGGCCTCCATGTCCTCAACCAGAACGACGCCAATGGCGCTGCCCTGATCCGCGGCCGCGGCGTGGGCAATCGCCTCCGTATCGCCGAGTCTCCCGAGGGTGATGTCCTGGAGATCAAGGTCGGTGAGACGAGCTGGAAGCCGATGCATGTGCAGGGGCAGTCCTCGGCCGACAATGCCGGCCTCTGCCGCTACGATGGGCAGGGCAATCCCGTGCGCTTCGAAGGCGTGATGGGCGGCACCGGCTACCTGCTCGTTCAGTCCCCGGTGGGCGCCACCGAGTGGAAGGGTGTCCATGTCCGCTCACAGGACAGCGGCGAGGCGGTTCAGCTCATTCGCCACGGCGGCAATGGCAATGGCTTCCTCTTCCTCGACACCCCCCGCAAGATCGCGCCCAAGACGGTCGCCCCCTCGGTCGAAGATGTCGTCGCGCCCGCCGCTCCGGTGGAGCCCGATGATCTGGCGGTCATCGAGGGCATCGGCCCCAAGATCGCCGAGCTGCTCGTGAACGGTGGCATCCGCACCTTCGCCCAACTGGCCGCGGCCAGCGTCGACGAAGTCCGCGCCATCCTCGCTGCCGGCGGCTCCCGCTTCTCCCTGGCCGATCCGACCACCTGGGGGCAGCAGGCCGCCCTGGCGGCGGCTTGTCAGACCGAGGAGCTGGCGGCCCTCCAGGCCAGCCTGAAGGGCGGCAAGGTGGTCTGAGTCCTTCAGGACTTTTCCCGGCCGGGTCGACTCGTTGACCCGGCCGGTTTTGTTTTTGTGACATGACCATAGGCATCGTGCTGACCGCTCTGGAGCCGGGCAGGCAGGCCTGACCTCCGAGCAGCGGGACCCGGCGCCGACACAAACACCCGCGGCAGCCGCAGCCGGTCGGCGCCCGGTCCGACGCACCCCGCCTCGCAGGTCACCGCGGACGACACCCCCGCGCCCCGCACCGCCTGAAGGACCCGCGCGTCGTAGGCGCCGTCCGGGTAGGCAAAGGCCACAGGGTCACCGAGCCGCCCCACCTCCTCTACCGATCCCTCCACCTCGGCTCGCAGCACCCCTTCACCCACCTGCGTCAGGCGTGGATGGCCGACGCTGTGCGCCCCGACGCGCATCCCGAGCCCGACGAGGGCTGACCACCCGCGAGGTCGCAGGTACAGTCGCGCGGCGAGGTCCCCCGGCAGCACGCACCCCAATGACGCGCCCAGCGCCGCGATCATCACCGCCTGGTGTTCCGCCGTCGCAGCCAGCAAGGCCGCTTTCGGGGCCCCTGCCACCCAATCCGCCTTGCCCGCCAGGGTGTCGACCGGCCCCCGGTGAACCTCGCCACGTGGCAGCGGCACCTCGCCCACCCGGTCGACCGCGTGGTCGAGCAGCCAGTACCAGGCGTCCACCACGGCGACCGTGGCACCCTCCCCATGGAGCCCTGTGGCGACATAAAAGGTGGCCCTGAGCCCCCGCGCTGCCAGAAAGGGTGCCACCACGTCGAGGTGCTCGCGGTAGCCATCGTCAAAGGTGAGGACCACCCCCCGCGGCGGCGCCTCACCGCAGGCCAGGGCGCGCTCCACCGCGTCGAGCGGGAGGATCGGCCCTGCCGCCTCGACGACGCCGACCAGCTCGCCCATCGTGAGCGCCGTCCCCCGCATTCGGTAGCAGGACGGCAGGCCGAAGGCGGCCGGCGAATCCTCCAGCACACGATGAAACATCAGGATCCGCGTCGCATCAAAACCCACGGCTGCCCTCCCGGGTGCCGATGAGCCTGACGGCCAGGTCCACCGCCTCCGCGGCGCTGGCGGCCCGGTGGACGCGGTCATCGCGGCGAAGGTCGAGGCGCTCGCCCGAGAGGCGCGCGCTCCACCCCTCGCCGAGGTCGAGGGCGACAATGGGCTTGCCGTGTTGCCAGGCCAGGGCGATCTCGCTCAGCGTGCCCGACCCTCCGCCAATGGCCACCACCACATCGGCCATCGCGAC
>JBEIQK010000686.1:0-3608 GCA_040376505.1 Alphaproteobacteria bacterium
GGGCATCGCCCGGACCCTGGTCGGTCGGCCCCGCCTGCTCATCTTGGACGAGCCCACCAATGGCCTCGACCCCCGCGGAATGCGCGAGGTGCGCGATCTGCTCAGCCAGCTCGCCCGCGACGCGCGGCTCACCATCTTCATCTCCAGCCACCTGCTCGCCGAGATCGAGCAGCTCTGCAGCCGGGTCGGCATCCTGAACCAGGGGCGCCTCGTCTCGGAGGGCACCGTCGACGAGCTGATCGCCCGCCGCGACCGGGTGCTCGAGGTGGAGGTCGACGCCCGGCCGGCCGAGCAGCTCGCCGCGGCGGTGGCCAGCCTGCCCGGCGCCAGCCTGCGCCCGGCGATCGATGGCGGCCTGCCGCGCATCGCCCTCGAAGGCCTCGATCCGGCCGAGCTCAACGCCCACCTCACCCGCCAGGGCCTGCGGGTCTTCGCCCTGATCCCCCAGCGCAGCAGCCTCGAAGACGTCTTCCTCAGCCTCACCACCAAGGAGCTGACCTGATGCCGCCGCATTTTCGCGCCATGATCCAGGCCGAGCTCCAGGCCGTCTTTCGCCGGGGCAGCGGCAAGGCCGCCCTCGTCGCCAGCGTGCTGGTGGGCCTCGTCATCGTCTTTGGCTTCCACCAGGTCGCGATGCGCGCCGGGGCCGACACGGCCAACCAGGCCCGCGACCTCTTCGACAGCTCCACCCGCGGGGCCCTCGGCGGGGCCCTGCGCCTGCGCAACTTCTTCATCATCCCGCTCTTTCTGGTGCTGGCGGTCGGCGCCTCGGTGAGCGAGGAGATGCACGACAACACGCTGCGCGAGGTGCTGATCCGCCCGGTCAACCGGGTCTCCGTCCTGGCCGCCAAGCTGATCGCCCTCTGTTCGCTCTCGGCGGCGACCCTGGCCCTGACCTTTGGCACCACCTTGCTGCTGGGCGCCCCGCTCCTCGGCATGGCCGAGGCCATCGACGCCATCGCCCTGGGCTACCTCGCCTCCTTCGGGTCGGACGTGGGCCTCATCTGCATGGCCCTGGTGCCGGCGGTGCTGCTGCGCGGCTCGGGGCCGGTGGTGCTGGCGGTGGTGCTCTTCCTCATCGCCGACTTCACCCTGCGCTACGCCTTTAAGGCCATCGGCCCCATCGCCGAGAAGTTTGGCCAGCAGGATCTCGCCGGCCTCGATGAGATCGCGGCCTACTTCCCCGGCGAGGCCCTGGCCTGCTGGGAGGGATGGAAAGACGGCTTTGAGGGGGCCCAGTTCGCCGGTCTGGGCGCGATCATCGTGATCTGTATTGCAGGTGCAACGGCTCGCTTCCTGCGGCGCGACTTCGCCTGAGCCGACCCGGCACAGAGGGCGGGCGAGGCCGAGAAGCCGCTCCCGGGCACCCTCACCGCCTCCTGTTGCTGGGCGCGGATCGTTCGTTACCGTAAACGAAAATTGGCGCATCAAGGCCTCGACTGTCAAAGCCCTTTGGGCTTAGACTTGAGCAGAGCCACGGATTCGCCATGCTGCTGCGCGCCACCACTCCCCGCCTCCACCTCCTCCTGGGCCTGAGCGCCTGCGGCCTGGCCGCCTGCGCCGAGGGCGACGACACCGGGGCGCGGGGTCGAACGGCGGACAGCGGCTTGGGCCTGGATCGCCTCGAACAGGGCCTCGACCTTGAGCTTTGGGCCGAGGTCGACCCGGCGGTCGCAGCACCGCCGGGGGCCCTGGAGCTGGCGCCCAGCGACGAGGCTCGCCCCCTGCGCCCCGGCCTCACCCTCTGCCCGGGCGAGGGCCCCCAGGGGCAGCGCCGCCTCCGTCTGCGCAGCCTGGAGGCCTACGATCGTCTCCTGGACGATCCCCGGGTGGTCGATCTCCGCCCGGTGGAGGGCGACGCGGGCCCCTGCGACGACGATCGCGTGCTGGGCGGCGGCGTGGGCGGCAGCCGGCCCCACGCCGCCTCGGCGGCCCCGGCGGGGGTCAGCTTCACGCTGAACAGCGGCGACGCCTACGCGAAGTCGGGCAGCCTGCTGGCCACGCTGTCGGCCAGCGATGATGTCGCCGTCACGGCGATGTGCTTCGGCACCTCGTCCACCGCCTGCACAAGCTGGAAGGCCTACGCCGAGTCGGCCACCATCACCACCACCGCGAGCGGCGCGGTCACCCTCTACGCCTGGTTCCGCGACGCCGATAGCAACGTCAGCGCGCCGATCTCCGACGGCATCTTCATCGACAAGGTGCGCCCCACCGCCGGCGCCCTCACGGTGGAGGGCAGCGCGGGGCAGCTCGCCCTGTCCTGGTCGGGCTTCGCCGACGCCGAGAGCGGCATCAAGGAGTACCTGCTCGTCCAGTCCTCCAACACGCTCACGCCCCCCACCAAGTGCAGCGCCACCGCGGGCACCGTGGTCTACCAGGGGGCCGACGCCGCCTTCACCGTCACCGGGCTCACCGACGGCACCAACTACGCCTACCGCCTCTGCGCCATCGACCAGGCCGGCAACGCCTCGACCAGCGTGACGGGGAGCGGCCGCCCGGCGCCAGAGTATGACGATCCCACCGACGGGAGCGTGATCATCAACGAGGACGCCGCCTACACGCGCAGCACCCGGGTCAACCTGACCCTGGCCGCCACCGACGCCAGCGCCGTGGCCTACATGTGCGTCAACGCCACCGGCCTCGCCTGCACCCGTTGGGTGACCTTCGCCACCAGCACCACCGCCACGCTGGCCAGCTCCACCCCGGGCAGCCAGACGATCTACGCCTGGTTCAAGGATGCCTACGGCAACGTCACCGACGAGGCCGTCACCGACACCATCACCCTCGACAATGTGAAGCCCGTGAACGGCACGGTCAGCGCCACCCCCAGCGCGGGCCAGGTGGAGCTGTCCTGGACCGGCTACTCCGACGCCGGCAGCGGCATCGCCACCTACAAGGTGGTGCAGAAGACCGGGGCCACCGCGCCGGGCACCTGCATGGGCACCGCGGTCTACCAGGGCGCCGACACCAGCGTCACGCTCACCGGCCTCACCGACGGCACCACCTACAGCTACCGGGTCTGCGCCCTCGACAATGTCGGCAACCTCTCTTCCGGCTCCAAGGTCACCACCCGGCCGGCGCCGGAATTTGACGCGCCCACGGGCACGTTGAGCCTGCGGAGCGGCGAGACCTATGTGGGCACCGCCAAGGTTCCGTTTACGATCGACGCCACCGACGTGAGCGGCGTGGCCAAATACTGCGCCACCACCGCCGCGAAGTGTACGCCCAAGAGCACCTACACCGGGACGGGCTCCATCACCGTTCCGCGCACGACGGGCACCAAGAAGGTGAACGTCTTTCTGAGCGACATCTACAACAACGTCAGCGCCACCGCGATCTCCGACACCATCATCATGGACGCCACCAAGCCCACCGGCGGCGCCGCCACCGCCACGGTGGCCAGCGGCTCCGAGGTGGACCTTGTCTGGAGCGACTTCACCGACGCCCTGAGCGGCATGGCCTCCTACAAGGTGGTCTACGCCATCGGCAGCGTGGCGCCCCTCTCCTGCGGCGCCGGCAAGGTCGGCTACACCGGCACGGAGCTCGAAGGGCGGGTCTCCAACCTGCTGCCGGCCAAAAAGTACAGCTTCCGGGTCTGCGGCATCGAC
>JBEIQK010000779.1:0-3050 GCA_040376505.1 Alphaproteobacteria bacterium
CGTGCTGCTGATCCACGGCCTGCTGCACCTGCTTGGCTACGATCACGAGCGCGGGCCCGAGGCCGCCGCCGAGATGGCCCGTCGAGAGGCCGAGCTGCTCGCTGCCCTGGACCCCGAAGGCAATGGCGCCGGACTCATCGCCCGCAGCGGCGCCGTGGGATAAGCGGGCGCCGCCATTCCCGGAGCCCCCCATGGCCATCGACACCTCTGAGCTCAAGAAATCCCTTCGGGGGCGCATCGACGCCCTCCGGAGTCATCTTTGACGTAGAAGGAAAGACCCGCCGCATCAACGAGCTGGAGCAGCGCGCCAACGACCCCGACTTCTGGCTGGACGCCGAGCGCAGCCGCGCCCTGATGCGCGAGAAGGGCGGCCTGGAGCGGTCGCTCGCCAACTACAAGGGCCTGGAGACCGGCTTCTCCGACGCCGAGACCCTGCTTGAGCTGGGCGACGAGATGGGCGACCCCGACACCCTGCTGGAGGCCGAGCAGTCCCTGCTGTCGCTGGTGCCGAAGGTGCGTGACGCCGAGATCGAGCAGATGTTCGGTGAGAAGTTCGATGATGCCAACGCCATCCTCGACATCAACTCCGGGGCCGGCGGCACCGACGCCGCCGACTGGGCGGCGATGTTGAAGCGCATGTACCTGGGCTGGGCGGCCCACATGCACTTCAAGGCCGTGGTGGTCGACGAAGAGGCCCATGAGGACGCCGGCATCAAGAGCTGCCGCATCGAGGTGTCGGGGCCCTACGCCTATGGGTACCTGAAGAGCGAGATCGGCGTCCACCGCCTCGTCCGCATCAGCCCCTTCGACGCCAACGCCCGCCGCCACACCGCCTTCGCCTCCGTCGACGCCATCCCCGACATCGACGACGACATCGAAATCGACCTCAAGGACAGCGACTACCGCAAGGATGTGTTCCGTTCGGGCGGCCCGGGTGGACAGTCGGTCAACACCACCGACTCGGCGGTGCGGCTCACCCACCTCGCCACCGGCATCGTGGTGGTCTGCCGCGATGAGCGCAGCCAGGTCAAGAACTACGGCAAGGCGCTCAAGATCTTGAAGGCCCGGCTCTACCAGCACGAGGCCGAGCGGCGCCAGGCCGAGGTCGATGCGGTCAACGCCGACAAGAAGAAGATCGAATGGGGGAGCCAGATTCGAAGCTATGTGCTTCAGCCCTACCGGATGGTCAAAGACAACCGCACGGGCGTAGAATCGGGCAACACCGACAAGGTCCTCGATGGGGATCTGATCGACTTCATGGAAGCCTGGCTGGTGCAGCGGTCAGGCCGCGACGACAACAAGGCCTCGGAGTAGCGATGCGACCGTCCTCCCTCTTGCTCTCTGTCCTCCTGGCCTGTGGCGGCAAGGGAGAGGACTCCGGCGCTCCGGTCCCCCAGATCACCGGCACGGTCACGATCGACGGCCTCGAGGGAGAGGTGGCGCTGTACCGGGGCTTTGGCATGAACGCCGGCGGCGTGATGCTCGGCTACCTGTCCAGCAACCCCGACGCCGACTGCGACATGATCTACGACTACCTCCTAGCCAGCGACGAGCCCTACGACCCCACCGGCACGGTGCTGCCGGGCACCTGCGACCTCTTCCTCCGCTTCAGCAACTACAGCGGCGAGGTCGGCGGCACCGATGATCCGGTGGCGGCGGCGGGCATCGTCATGAATTGTGCGCTCGGCGACGGGGCCTTCGAGTTGGAGACCCGCGACGGCGACGACACCGACTACTACTGGACCGGCACCTGGTGGCAGGGCCGCCCCACGGCCTTCACCTTCGCGATGAGCGGCGGCGACGGCGAGGACTTCCCCTTTTCGCTGGAGATGAGCGCCTACGATGGCAACTTCATCTACGAAGACATGACCGCCCGCCCCGGCGCCGGCGCTGTCTCAGGGGCGATGACCATCGAGTGGTGCAGTGATCTGGGCAGCACCGGCTTGATTTAGGCCGGCGGCCGCCCCACCGGGCGCAGGCCGAGCAGCTTGTGGTCTTCATCGAAGTGCAGGGCAAAGTCGCCATAGACGCCCTCATCGGTGACCACCTCGCGCAGGGCCGAGGACGGAAAGCGGATGGTGCGGCCGTCGTGGGTGCGGGCCAGCACCTCGCGGGCCTGACCCCGGTAGTGGCGCAGCAGATCGTCGGCGGAGAGGGCGAGGCGGAGGTACACCATCGGCATCTGCGCCCTTACCCGGCGGACGCCCCCACCGGGAGAGGGTAGGGAGGGGCGGCGGAGGCCCCATGCTGTCCAAATTCACGAACTATGCGCGCTCGATCGTCACCAGCCCCAAAGGTGGTCCGGTCAGCGGCCTTGATCAGGTGGCCCTGATCGGCCTCAGCGGCGAGCGGCTCGCCGAGGAGGCCTGGCGCGGCAAGGTGCTGCTCTTCGTCAACGTGGCCAGCCGCTGCGGCCTCACCCCCCAGTACGCCGACCTCGTGAAGCTGCAGCAGGACTACGCCGCCCGCGGCTTCACGGTGATCGGCGTCCCCTGCAACCAGTTCATGGGCCAGGAGCCCGGCAGCGCCAGCGAGATCGCCAGCTTCTGCGCGGTCACCTATGGCGTCGACTTCCCCCTGCTGGAGAAGGCCGACGTCAACGGGGCCGACCGCAGCACGCTCTACCGCTTTCTGGTCGACAGCAAGGTGGGCGGCGGCGAGCGGATCTCCTGGAACTTTGAGAAGTTCCTGGTCGGCCGCGACGGCGCGGTGGTGGCCCGCTTCGCGCCCCGCATCTTGCCCAGCGAACCGGCGGTGAAGGCGGCCATTGAAGGGGCGCTGGGCCGATGATCCGCGCCCTGGGGCCGGTGTTGGTGGGGGCCCTCTACATCGGCCTCGCGCTGACCGACCAGGGCCCCCTGGCGCTCCGGATCGCCTGCAAGGCCGTGCCGGTCGCAGCCCTGGCGGCCTGGGTGTGGGCGGGGCCGCGGAGCCGGCTGCGCGATGGCATCGGCGTGGGGCTGCTCTTCGCCCTGGCCGGCGACATCGTGCTCGACCTGCCGGCCGCCTGGAGCTTCCTTGTCGGGCTCGCCCTCAACCTCGTCGCCCAC
>JBEIQK010000817.1:0-2860 GCA_040376505.1 Alphaproteobacteria bacterium
ACGCACAAGCGCTCCACCGGCGCGGCCGCCCCCCGCAAGGCCGCCGCCGCGACGTGGGAGAGCCCCGCGTCATTGCCCACGATCGCCGAGAAGCCCGGCACCGCCGCAACAAAAGCGCCGATGGCGTCGAGCTCCACGGTGGGGTGCGGCCCGGCGATCGCCGCCACCGCAGCACGCTCATCGGGCCCACCGGCGAAGAAGACCGGCCTCCCCTGCCCCACCAGCGCGTCGGCCAGGGCGCGGTAGCGAGGCCAGCCCGTGGTGGCTGACGAACGCCCGCCCGGCAACAGGAGCACCGCCCCCGACGGCGGCGCGATCGGGCTCGGCTGCGCGGCGGGCAGGGCCGGCAGGCCCGACACCCGCAGCCCGAGAACCTCGACCAGCGCTGCAAAATCGTCGCTCCGATGCCCCTCCCCCGCCGGTACCGCCTCGCTCAGCAGCCACCAGCGGCCGTCGGTGGCGAGGCCGATGCGCCGCCGGGCGCCCCGGGCCTGCCAGGCCGCGCGAAAGGAGGGCTTGAAGAGCACGGCCAGATCGGCCTCCTCGACGCGCCCCGTGGAGACGCCGAGGTGCCCATACAGGGCCTCCACCCAGGGGGGCCCGACCACCGAGACCGGCCCCGATGCGCGCAGCGCGGCGATCGCCGGCAGGGCGAGCACGCCATCGCCGAGGTGGCTCGGGGCCCAGACCTCGACGGGGGGCGGGCTCACCGGGCGGCGGGGCCGGCGCGCAGCTCGATCTGGCCGCCGCTCTCGTGCAGGGTGCAGCGGTGGACGGCGGCGATGCGGGTGTGCAGCTCGGCGGCGCGCGACTCGGGGAGGAGGCGAGCGAACCAGGCGGGGGCCTCCTCGGGGCGGCAGCCGACGACGCTGACCACCACGGTGCGGCCGCTCTCGGCGATGCGCAGGGCCAGCTCGGCGGCGGCGCCGTCGTGGACGTCGCCCACCACCACGGCGTCGGCGTCGCTGAGCAGGGCGAGGCGCAGGCCTTCGGCAGTGCTGGGGGTGTCGAGGCCGACCTCGCGCTGGGAGATCAGGGCGTGCACGTCGGCGTGCAGGAACTCCAGGGGGTCTTCGAGGGAGAGCAGCGAGCCGCGGTGTTCCTGGTTGTAGGCGTCGATCACCGCGGCGACGGCGTCGAGGCGCTGGCGCTCGCCGGTGATGAAGCTGAGCCCGGCCTGCCCCCAGACGGCGCGGCTGGCCTCGGCGGGGGCCTTGAGCTGGGCCAGGGTGGGCACCGAGAGGCTCATGCGGGGATGACGATCGCGAGGCTGCCGCGCTGGCGGTAGACCTGGGCCCGAAAGCGGCCGACCTTCTGCACGCCAAAGGCCAAGGCGAGGTCGGACTGGCCGAGCAGGGGCACCTCGCGGCCGGCAAGGTCTTTGAGGTGCTGGGCGATCTGCAGCAGATCGCGGGGCTCCAAGGGCGGGTAGGGCGTCTGCACCAGCTTGCCGGCGATGCGCAGGCGGGGCCGCCCCGGCACCTTGAGGTGGACATCGGTGGCGCCAGCGTCGCGGGCGTCGCGAAGCAAGGTCTGGACGCGCTCAAGATCGTAAGACATCGGGGTTCCTCCCATGTCCCCGCGTTCGGCCCCAGCCGGCCCCTTCTTGAGGGCATCGGCCGGGGTGGACGGTGGCGGCGCGGGGCCTCAGTCGCGGCCGCGACGGCGGGCCTTGCGCTCGTCCTTCTTCTTCTTGGCGTTGGCGACGCGCTCTTCGCGGCTGAGCTCGGGGCGCTCAGGAGGGCCGGGGAGCTGGGGCTGGCCGCCAAAGCCGGGGAAGCCGCCGCCCATGCCGGGAAAGCCGCCCCCCATGCCGGGGAAGCCGCCGCCGAGGCCGGGCATGCCGCCCATGCCGGGGATGCCCATCTTGCCGGCCTTGCGCTTTTGATCGCGGGAGAAGGCGCCGGGGCCGCCGCCGCCGCCGCCCATGCCGGGGATGAGGCCATTGAAGGCGCCGGACTGGCCGAGTTGGGCCATCATGGCGCGGGTCTCCAAGAAGCGGTGCAGCAGCCCTTCGACCTCATCGACGGTGTGGCCCGAGCCGCGGGCGACGCGCTCCATGCGGCTGCGCTCGAAGATGTCGGGATCGTTGCGCTCGGCCTTGGTCATCGACTGGATCATCGACTCGACCTTGAGCAGCTCGCGATCGTCGAGGGCCTCGGGGGGCAGGTTCTGGAACATCTCGGACATGCCGGGCAGCTTGTCGAAGATGTTTCGCAGGCTGCCCATCTGCTTGATCATCTTGATCTGGCGCTGGAAGTCGGCGAAGGTGAAGTTGCCCTGCAGCATGTTGCGGGCGTCGTTCTCGGCGGTCTTCTGGTCGACCACCTGCTCGAAGTCCTTCATCAGGCCGACGACGTCGCCGAAGCCGAGCACGCGGTCGGCGAGGCCTTCGGGGCGGAACTCGTCGAGCTTGTCGAGGCCTTCACCCATGCCCAGGAACTTGATGGGCTTGCCGGTGATGTGCTTGATGGAGAGGGCCGCGCCGCCGCGGGCGTCGCCGTCGAGCTTGGTGAGGATGAAGCCGGTGAAGCCGAGGCGGCGGTCGAACTCGGCGGCGGTGCGCACGGCGTCCTGGCCGATCATGGCGTCGCAGACGAAGAAGATGTTGGCCGGGTTGGTGGTGGCCTTGATCTGCTCCAGCTCGGTCATCAGGTTGTTGTCGATGGCGAGGCGGCCGGCGGTGTCGAAGATCACGACGTCACGGCCCACGTTGCGGGCCTGGGCGACGGCGGCCTTGCACAGATCGACCGGCTTCATGCCCTTGATGCTGAAGACCGGCACGCCGAGCTTGCGGCCGATGGTCATGAGCTGATCGATGGCGGCCGGGCGGTAGATGTCAGCCGCCACCAGCATGGGG
>JBEIQK010000295.1:0-7353 GCA_040376505.1 Alphaproteobacteria bacterium
CTCGTTGGTCTCGCGCAGGCGCTGGCCCAACTCGATGAGCACGCGGCTCAGCACCGCCGGCTTGTCGCCCACCACCTCGAAGAAGGTGCTGCGGTCGAGCAGGAAGAGCTCCACATCGCTGCGGCAGGTCACCGTGGCCGAGCGCGGGCAGCCGTCGAGCAGGGCGATCTCGCCAAAGAAGTCACCCGGCTCCATCCGCGCCACCGGCACCAGCTCGCCGTCGGCATCCCAGGCCAGCACCTCGGCCTCGCCGGCCAGCAGCACATAGAGGCACTCGCCCTCCTCGCCCTCCGAGAAGACCGTCTCGCCGACGTTCAAGCAGACCCGATCACCCTGGGCGACCAGGGCGGCCAGATCATGGGCCTGCAAGGGCTCAAAAAAGGAGATGCGAGACAGGACCGCGGTGACATCCACCGAAGCGGGGGCGGCGTGCATGAAGGGCTCCCTGGAGGCCTGTCCTTCTCACCCGCGGCGATCCGCGCGGCAAGGCGGGCCTACACGGCGGCGGTTCGCTGGCGCAGACCCCGCCGCAGGCGCGCATCGAGGGGCAGCAAGGCCAGGGCGAGCCCCAGGAGCGCCGGCCACAGCCGGGTGCGTTGGGTGGAGAGCCCTCGCTTTGGGTCCGTCGACTCCACCGGCGCCGGCCGCTCGGCCCGCTCGGCGTTGGGCGGGCCCACCACCGACAGCTCGGTCCGCGGGGTCGTCTCGTCCTCCTCGCCGAGAAAGACGGTGGCCTCTTCGTTCTCGGCGAGCGGCAGTCGAAGCGCCCACTGTCCGGGCTCCTCCAGCGTGAGGGGGAGCGCCGGCCCGCCTTCGCCCAGGGAGAGGGTCGGCCGCGCCCCGATGTCGCGCTCGCCGGCTTCGTCGCGCAGGGTGATGCGCAGGTGCAGACCGTCTTCCTGCACAAAGGGCTCGATGAGCGGCGCCTGGGCGGCCTCATCGCGGGCGAGGTGGCGCAAGACCTGCGTCCACAGCGCGCCGTAGCCGGGCCAGCGGGTCCAGGCGGCCGACCAGCGGGCCCCGGCGTCGAAGGCCGCCGCCATCACCTCGCCCTGTCCACGGGTCCAGGCCGCAAAGAGGGGGGCCCCGCCGCGCCCAACCAGCAGCAGGCGGGCCTCCGGGCGGGCGTCGACCTTGTTTCGGCCCGCCAGCGGGGGCGCGCCCGACCAGTCCAGGCCCCGCAAGGCCGGGTGCCAGCCCCGGCGGCTCACCGCGAAGGGCGCCTCCTCGGCGAGATTGGGGGCCCGCACCCGTTCGGTCTCCTCGACGAAGAGCGCGCTGAGCTGATCGGGGGCCGCCGCGAGGCGAAAGCGCCCGCCGCCCGCCGCGGCCAGGGCCTGCAGCCGGCTGGCGTCCTTGTTGCCGCTGTTGCCCAGGGCCAGCACCGACAGAAAGACCCCGTCCTTGGCCATCTCGCGGGCCACGCCTTCGGCCGTCACGCTGGCCTGCTCCCACTGTTCGCCGGCGTCGGCGGCGTCGACGAAGAAGAAGACATGGCGCAGGGGGCTCGCCTCGTCCTTCTGGGCCTTTTGGGCCGCCTTCAGCGCGTCGATGACGAAGATGCCGCCGCCGCCGGCGCCGATCTTGCGCACCTTGGCCGCCAGGGCCAGCGGACGGGTGGCGAGCTGAAAGGGCAGCCGCCAGTGAACCTGGGTGTCGACCCCGATCACCCCGAAGCGATCGATCGGCCGCAGGCGAAGGGCGCTTTGGGCCACCGCCTCGTCGGCCAACTCGATCTTGGAGCCCACCGGCTTGCCGCCCCCCATCTCGGCGGAGACCGATGAGGCGTTGACGGCGCCGCTGACCGGCCGGGCCATCGAGCCCGAGGTGTCCATCACCACCAGCAGCGAGAGGGGCACCTCGCGGGCCTTGCCCACCGGCACCGTCTTCAGCGGCAGCAGCCCCTGGAGCGGGCTCTCGGCGTAGCCGCCTTGATCGTAGGCATGGGGCCCGCCGAGCAGCAGGAGCCCGCCGCCGCCAAGGACGAAGGCGCGCAGGGCCGCCACGCCGGCGCCGCCGAGGGGGGGCACGCCGGCGTCGTCGCGGGTGGGCACGTCGGCGATCACCACCACATCGACATCCCCGACGGCGAGGCGCTCGGACAGGGCCCCCGGCGCGAGGCGCTCCACCCGCATGCCCTCGGCCAGGGCCAGGGCCTGCAGCGAGGCCAGATCCCCCGCCGCCGCGCCCACCATCACCACTCGCGGCGGCTCTTCTACGGTGATCAGCGCCAGGAGGCGATCCTCACCCAGGCGGGCCTCGATGCGGTGCAATCCCGGCGCCAGATCGGCCGGCAGCGAGACCGTCAACGCGCCCTCGGTGCGCGCCTGGGCCTTCAGGGTCAGGGCCTCGCGGAGCAATTCCTGGCCGTCGATCGTCAGCGTGCGCTCGCCGGAGAAGCCCACGGCGCCGCCGTCAACGGGGGCCTCGACGGTGAGCGTCTGGCCCGGGGCCGCCACCGTCGGCTCCACCCGCAGGGTCATGAGGCGGGGCCGATCGAGGGCGGCGAGGGGACGGCGGTCGACGGGAAGATCGATCCCCTCCGCCTCGACGGCGGCGCCCCCGTCGGTCCACAGGACGATCCGACCGCCCGAATTGGGCCCCGCCAGCCCGGCCGCGAGGCGCAGGCCGCTGCCGAGATCGGTGTGCCGCGGGTCCACCGGCGTCGCCGCGACGATCGGACCCGCGCCGCCCGGCGCCTTGCGCACCACGGACCCGGCGTCGACCTCGACGAGGCCATCGGTCCCGGCCAGAAGTTGGGCGCGCACCGCCTCGGCCGCCGCCGGATCGATCGAGGCCGAGCGGTCGAGGACATGCACCACCGGCCCCTCATCGCCGGCATGCTCCACCAAGGGCTGGGCAGCGGAGAGGGCCAGCAGAGCAATCAGCGCCACCCGCAGGGCCCGCGCACCGGGAGCCACCGCGCCAAAGCGCGCGCGTTCGACGAGGCCGATCAGCGGCGCCAGCAGCAGCAGGAGGAGGCCGGCAGGGGCGCCAAACAGCAACATGGCAAGGGCATCGGGGCGCGAGGGAGGGCAAGGTGTCGCGCGGGCGGGGGCCTGTCAACGCGTGGGCCGCGCCTCAAAGCGGTTCGGACTCCCGCCACGACCCGCCTTACCCCAGCGAGAACACGAAGGGGTAGCTGACAATTACGATCCCATCCCCCTTGGGCCGGGGAAAGGTCATGCCGCGGAAGGCCTCCGCCATACAGGCCTCCACCTCGGGGGCCGACAGGGTGCTCGTCTTCACCTCGGACTTGGGCACGGTGCCATCTGCGGCGATGGTGAAGGTGAGGGTCACCTTGCCGGCGAGCGCCTTGTTCTCCTTCAGGCCCTTTGTGTAACAGGCCCGCACTTTGTTCATGTTCCGCTTGATGACCGCGTCGATCTGCGACTTGTCCAGCGCGCCCAGGATCACCCGATCCTGACTGCCCTTCGTCTCCTCCGCCGGCAGCGACGCGGTGGGCGAAGCCGGCACCAGCGCGCCCAGCGCGGAGTGCGGCTGGTTCAGGCGGTCGCCCGGCGTCCGCGGGGGGAGCATCGAGGCCGGCGCCCGGGTGAGGGTGGTGTAGGCATTGTGCAACACCACCAGTCGAGCCGTCATCGTCGACGGCGCCGCCCCCGGATCGGCCCAGGCCACACTGCCGATTGCCGCCTCCAGGCAGGGCGTCAGGCCCGGCCCTGCCGGCTCGGCCCCCTCCCCCGAGAGCCCGCTGGCCTTGCCCCCGGGCGCCACCGTCCACCGAAGGTCGAGGGCCCGGATCACCGTTGGCAGCGGCGCTGCCGGGTCGCCCACGCAGGCGAGCAAGGCCGCCTCCCCTTTTGCGAGCCCCGCCCAGACGGAATTGGCGGTGAGGGGTGCGGTCGCCGTGAGCTCATGGGTGGCCAGACCCACCCCCGGAGCGGGCGAAGCCAGCGCGATCGACGTGAACAGAGCGAAGAGTGCGGGCAGCAAGCAGCCTCCAGCGGTCAATGCTCCGGTAGCGCCTCCCGCGGACCACGGCAACCACCCTCGCACCGTCCAGACTCAGGACCCGCGCCGCAGCCCACATCCCGCCGCCAACGCCGTCGGACAGCGCCCGCAGGCCCCTTCCTCGCGGGAGCAGTCCCGCGCCAGGGCCCGCCGGTTGGTTACCGACATAAACAGATAGGCCGCCTGCTGGACGAGCCGCGGGTTGTGCGCCGTCAAGCCCGGCCGCAGGGCGCTCAGGTCGATCTCGGCGGCCAGCGCCACCAAAAACCGCCGGCGCGCCGCATAGGTCGTCAGTCCCTCGTAGCCGAGCCAGGTCAAAAACAGATCCGTGTTGCTGTCGATCACCACCCAGCGCCGCCAGTCCAGCCCCGTCGACCAGGGCGCCCGGCCGCCCGGCCAGAGATCCGGGTTCGACAACAGCGAGAGGTACATCGCCGCAATCTTGTCGCTCACCCGCCAGGCCCGACAGAGGGCCGCCTCCAGCCGCTCGGCCGCCTCTTCGGGGCCCGAGGCCTCGGCGATGCAGCGCCGGCGCAGATCGGCCAGATCCGTGGCCCCCGCCGCCTCCACCGCCAAGGCGAGAGAGGTCGGCACCTTGCCAAAGTGCCCATAACGCTTGAGCAGCACGGCATGACGCTTCGGCAAGCAGGGCACCTCCGGCGCCACCGTGCAGGCCCCTGCGCCAGAACCGTCTTTGTGCAGGTCGCAGACCCCCAACAGGCCGCTCAGCGCCCCGGAGACCGGGCAGCCGCAGCTCCGCGCCGCCTCCACGAGCGCGGCGGCGTCGGTGAGCTCGGTTCGGTCGGCTTCGCCGATGCCCCGCAGCACCCGCATGATCTGCAGATCCTGTCGCCGCTGAAACATCGTGGTGGCCACCAGCACCCGAAAGAGGGCGACGGGGTCCTCCGCCTCCAGGGCCGCCTGGGAGACGGCGAAGTGCCCCATGCGCTCTGGATCGGTGAACATCTGCACCAGGCCGATGTCATCGGGCCGGCCGTGGTACCGATCCAGGTACCAGATCACGACCAGGCGAGCCCGCTCCACCTGCTCGGCGGTGGGCTCGCCGCGCAGGCGATAGCCCGCTCCCTGCTCAGCGACCCGAAGCGAAGACCGCCGCACGATGTCAGTCCACCGCCCGCCGGCCCCAGAACAGTCGACAGGCATGCGGAATCACCAGCCGCCCGTCGGGCTGCGCATAGACCGAGAGCGCCGCTGCCAGATCCGCCCGGATGTCGGCCTGCACCGCCTCGGAGAGCCGGTCCATGCCATTCATTCGCGCCATCCCGCTCACCAGGGTCCAGGCCTCGTCAAAGCTGGCCAGATGGTAATTCCAGACAAAGGGCGCGGTCTGTACGGGCCCCAGTCCCAGCCCCTCCAGCAGCGCCGCCCGCCGACCCGGCGCCGCCCAGGCCGCGATCTGCGCCATCACCGGGGAGGGCCCTTCGGGCAGGTGCGGAATCACGAGGTTGGTGGCGGTGCGCATCAGGCGGTTCTCTTCGGGCACATCCCACACCGCGAGGGCGTAGGGCGCGCCCGGCCGCAGCACCCGCGCGAGCTCCGCCGCCGCCGCCGACACATCGCCAAACAGGAGCAGCCCGAAGCGGGAGATCACGGCGTCGACGCTTTGATCGGGCATCTGCAGCGCCGTCATGGGCATCGCCGAAAAACGGATGCTGTCGATGCCCGCCGCATCGGCCTTCTGGCGGGCCAGCCCCAGCATGGTCTCGGACTCATCCACCCCCACCACGCGCAGACCCGGCTGGCGGCGAGCGAGGGTCAGGCCGGGCTCCCCCGTGCCGCAGGCCACATCCAGCACAGTCGCCCCCGGGTTGAGGGCGGGAAGGTGTGCCAGCACGGCCTCGCCGACGGGGGCGATCAGGGGCAGAAAGCGGTCGAACTGTGCGGCGAGGGGGCCGAAATCGACGGGGGCGCTGGACATCCGGGCTTGCCTCAAGGGGGGTGCCGCCTCGTCACCCGGCAAGGCCCCCGGCGCCAGGGGCTTCTCTGGCGCCCCTTCACGCCCGCCTCGGCTCCGTCCGAGGGCTCCTCAAGGGCAGGTCCCCGCATTGCCGCTCGCGGTCACGGGTCCCGTGAAGGAGAGGAGTTGGGCCACCAGGGTGGTCACCTCATCGGCGCAGAGGGTCGGATTGTCCGTCACCGTGAGCGTCCGCGAGATAGTCGTCACCTTGCCCAGGCCTGTGAGGCTCAACAGGCTGGCATTGTCGCTGACGGTGAGCCCGCGGCCGATGTAGGTGACGCGGTCGAGGCCGGTGAGATCCGCCAACCGATCGTTGTTGGTCACCGTAAACGTGCCCCGGATAGAGCTCAGCCTGGTCAGTCCGCTCAGGCTGGTGAGGGCGTCGTTGTCATCGATGGTCACCACCCACCCGACGTCCTTCAGCGCGCCGAGCCCCGTGAGGTCGACGAGGCTGTCGTTGTCCTGGAGGACGAAGGAGGTGCCCAGCTTGGTGAGTCCACCGAGCCCTGTGAGGCTTGTGAGGGCAGGGTTATCCTGAATGTACACCTCCCCACCCACAGACTGTACGCCATCCAAGCCCGACAGGTCGGTGAGGCTGTCATTGTTCTTGATGGAGAGATCGTTGGGGATCTGCGTGAGGCCGTTGAGCCCGTCGAGGTTGGCGAGGGCGCTGTTGTACCCGATGTACAAAGAGTCCGATACGGTGACAAGCCCGCTGAGCCCCAGCAGGTTTGTGAGTGACGCCTCACCGCTGATGTAGAGCGTGGAGACTGACTGCAGGGCCTCCAAGCCCGACAGGTCCGTCAGGCTGTTGCCGCCAAGCTGAAGCGAATCTCCGACCTGCACAAGCCCATCCAGGCCCTTCGTGGTAGTGAGGCTATCATTGCGATTGATGTTGAACACTCCTCCCACTTTGGTCAGCGCCTCCAGACCCGTCAGGCTGGTCAGCGCGGCGTTGTCGTACAGAGAAATCTTGTCGGTGACCGTGGTCAGCGCCTCCAGACCCGTCAGGCTGGTCAGCGCGGCGTTGCCGTGCAGATAAATCGTGTTGGTGACCGTTGTGAGGCCGTCCAGGCCCGACATGTTTGGCAGCGATTCGAGATCGTTGATTTCGACGTTGTCCAATACGGCGATGCCTTCCAGACCGCTCAGCGAGGAGATGGAAGGGGAGTAGGACAGGTCGAGCCAGGAGAGAGTGCTCAAGTTGGGAGCCCCGCTGAAGTCCTCAAAGCCGGCCTCGACGCTGACCTCGAGCCCAATCAGGCTCTGGAGCGAGTCCAGGCCGGACAGGTTCCCGAGCTGGTTGTTGTTGTAGAAATCCAGCGAATCGGCTGACACAAGCGAGTTCAGCCCATCGAGCGACAGAAGCGCAGGGTTCTCTGAGATCGAGACCGTCCCGGTGA
>JBEIQK010000798.1:0-2949 GCA_040376505.1 Alphaproteobacteria bacterium
CTGCCCGAGGTCGAGCGGGGCGCCCTCGGCGCCGCCACCCACCTGGCCCGCCTCGAACCCCCCGGAAACCTGCGCGTGATGCTCTACACCGGGGTGCGGGCGACCGCCGCCGAGCTGCAGGCCTGGGGCAGCGTCCACGCCGTCGTGCCGCGCGACCGGCTGCGCGACGAGGCGATGGCGATGGCCCGCCTGATCGCCTCGCGCGACCCGGTGGTGATGCGCGCCGCCAAAGAGGCCGCCACCCACATCGATCCGGTCGATCCGCGGGCCTCGTACCGGGTGGAGCAGGGCTTCACCTTCGAGCTCAACCTGCTGGGGGCCGGCCACCGCAACCGGGCCGCCTTCCTGGCCACAAAGGGCAAGGCCCCATGAGCGACAAGCGCAGCACCCTCGATGAGGCCGTCGCCGAGCTGAAAGACGGCATGACCCTGGGCATCGGCGGCTGGGGCTCCCGGCGCAAGCCGATGGCCCTGGTGGCGGCCCTGGCCCGCAGCCCCCTGCGCGACCTCACCGTGGTCTCCTACGGCGGGCCTGATGTCGGCGTTCTCTGCGCGATGGGCAAGATCCGCAAGCTCGTCTTTGGCTTCGTGTCGCTCGACTCGATCCCCTTGGAGCCCCACTTTCGCAAGGCCCGCGAGGCCGGGGCGCTGGAGGTGATGGAGCTCGACGAGGGCATGCTGCAGCTCGGCCTGCGCGCCGCCGCCTGGCGGCTGCCCTTCCTGCCCACCCGGGCCGGGCTCGGCTCCGACATCCTGCGGGTGAACCCCCAGCTTCGCCTCGTCCGCTCGCCCTATGACGATGGCGAGGAGCTGGTGGCGATGCCGGCCCTGCACCTCGACGTGGCCTTTGTTCATGTGAACCGGGCCGACGCGCGGGGAAACACCGCCCTGCTCGGCCCCGACCCCTTCTTCGATGAGTGGTTCTGTCTGGCGGCCCGGCGTCGGGTGGTGAGCTGCGAGCGCATCGTCTCCACCGCCGAGTTGGCCGCCCACGGGCCCCACAGCCAGATCATCCACCGCGGCATGGTCGACCGGGTGGTGGAGGCCCCCGGCGGGGCCGGCTTCACCGACTGCAGCCCCGACTACCCCCGCGACGAGGCCGCCCAGCGGGCCTACGCCGCCACCGCCAAAGACCCCGGCGCCTGGCAGGCCTGGCGGGCCGCCCACATCGACCGCACCGTCGAGGCCTCGCCATGAGCCTGCTCGCCCGCGCCGACCACTGTCTGATCGCCCTGGCCGAGCTCTTCGCCGATGCCGGCGAGATCATGGTGAGCCCGATGGGGCCGCTGCCGGCGCTCGCCGCCCGCCTCGCACGCCGCACCTTCGCCCCCGATCTGCTGCTCACCGACGGCGTCGCCGCCCTGGTCGATGATGACGGCGTGGTGGAGGGGCAGATGACCTACAGCCGGGTCTTTGACACCCTGTGGAACGGCCGGCGCCATGTGGTGATGGGGGCCAGCCAGCTCGACCGCTTCGGCAACCAGAACATCAGCGCCCTCGGCCCCCACGAGCGGCCCACCGCCCAGCTCATCGGCGCCCGCGGCGCGCCGGGCAACACGGTCTGTCACCGCACCAGCTACTGGGTGCCCCGACACAGCCCCCGCGTCTTTGTGCCGGCGGTCGACTTTGTCTGCGGGGTCGGCACCAACCGCGGCGCCAAGGGCCTCGGCGGGCTGGTCACCCATCTGGGCACCTTCGACTGGGGCGGCCCCGGCGGCACGATGCGACTGACCGCCCTGCACCCCGGCGTGACGGTCGACGAGGTGATCGCCGCCACCGGCTTTCCCGTGGCGGGGGTCGAGGGCGAGGTCCCGACCACCCGCGCCCCCACCGCCGCCGAGCAGGCTCTCATCGACGGCCTGCTCGATCCCAAAGGCCGCCGGGCCGCGGAGCTGGGATGAAGGCGCTTCAGACCCCCTTCTGTTCTCGCTTTGGGGTGCGCTACCCCATCGTACAGACCGGCATGGGCTGGGTCTCGGGGGCGCGACTGACCGCCGCCACCGCCCAGGCCGGCGGGCTCGGCTTTCTGGCCAGCGCCACGATGACGGTCACCGCCCTGGAGGCGGCGATTGACGAGGTCCAGTCGCGCACCACCGCCCCCTTTGGCGTAAACCTGCGGGCCGACCACCACGATGTCGACGGCGTGGTGCGCCTCATCGTCGGCAAGGGCGTGTCGGCGGCCAGCTTCGCCGGGGCGCCGAGCGAGCGCCTCATCAAGACCCTGCGCGACGCCGGTGTACGCACCCTGCCCACCATCGGCGCCAAACGCCACGCCGAGAAGATGGCCAAATGGGGGGTCGACGGCCTCATCGCCCAGGGCCACGAGGGCGGCGGCCACACCGGCCCGGTGCCCACCACCCTGCTGCTGCCCGAGGTCTGCAAGGCCGTCGACCTGCCCGTGCTCGGCGCCGGCGGCTTCTTCGACGGTCGCGGCCTCGTCGCCGCCCTGGCCTATGGCGCCGCGGGGATCGCGATGGGCACGCGCTTTTTGCTCACCCAGGAGAGCCGGGTGCCCGAGGCGGTGAAGGCCACGTACCTCGCCGCCGATCCGCGCAGCACCGTGGTGAGCCTCGCCGTTGATGGCCACCCCCAGCGGGTGCTGCGCACCGCCTTCATCGATCGCCTCGAGGCTTCGAGCCCGATCGGCGCGCTGATCCGGGCCCTGCGCCACGGCCTCGCCTTCAAGGCGCTGACCGGCCTCGGCCTCTTCGACCTGCTGCGCGAGGCCCGCTCGATGAAGCAGAGCCAGGACCTGACCTGGGCCCAGGTGGCGATGGCCGCCAACGCCCCGATGTTGACCAAGGCCAGCCTCGTCGACGGTCGACTGGACACCGGCATCCTCCCCACCGGCCAGGTGGTCGGTGTGATCGACGAGCTGCCCACGGTCGAGGCCCTGATCCAGCGGATCATGGCCGAGGCTGAATCCACCCTGTCGAGGTTGTGCCCATGA
>JBEIQK010000095.1:0-12918 GCA_040376505.1 Alphaproteobacteria bacterium
CCCCGGGCGCGGCGACGGGCATCGGCGGCGGACCCCCGGCCGGCAGAGGGGGCGGCGGCGCGCCGGCAGGAGCGGCGGTGGCGGGCAGGGGATCGGCCTGCAGGGCGCGGGGGGCCTCGTCGACCGCGGCGGGAGCTTCGTCAACCGGGCTCTTCTTCTTGCGGAGGAAGACGACGACGGCGCCGACCAGGACAAGGGCGACGAACAGGCAGCAGAGCAGCCCGCAGACGGGTCCGGCGAAGGTCATGAGGGTGGAAGATTCGTCCATGCGGTAGGCCTCAACCAGTAAAGGCGCCATTCCCACCCAGCGAGGTACCCTGAACCTACCGCGGGGGCGCCGCGGCTGTGTATCATGCCGCACGCTCAACGGGTGCCTCTTGCCAACGCTCCTCGCCGCCTCCCTCGCCGATCCTCGCCTGCTCGTCGGCCTCGCCGGCGTCGCCCTCGCCGCGGCGGGCTCGCGCTTCTACCGGGTGGCGGTCATCGCGCCGGGCTTCGCCATCGGCGCCATCGGCGCCGCCGAGCTGCTCGGCAAGGCCAGCTTTACGATGCGCACGGCCGCGATGGTGGGGGCCGGCCTGGTGCTGGGGCTGCTCTTCCACTTCGTCGAGCGCGCCGCCATCCTGCTCACCGGCCTCGTGGTGGGCGCTGTGGGCACCTGGCTCTTCAGCAAGGGCGTCCACAGCCTGCCGATGTGGGCGCCAGCGGCGGGCGGCCTGGGCGGGCTGCTCTTCTTTCCCACCCTCTACAACCGCCTGCTGCCCTTCACCACGGCGCTGATGGGCGCGCTCTGCATCGCCTGGGCCGCCGGAAAGGTCGACAGCGCCCTCTTCATCGGCGGGATCACCTTCGCGGGGCTGGTGATCCAGTCGATCGGCGGCAAGTCCAGCTAGGGCCCGCTACTCGGCGGCGACGACGGTGCAGTCCCCCTCCATCGCCCCGATGCCCTGGGCCTCGTAGGGGGAGGGCTCGCCAAACTGGCCGGCCATCGCCCAGTCCAAGCCGAAGGTGAAGAGGTCGTTGGTGATGGTGTGGCCGCGGCTGTGCAGGCAGCGCACCACAAAGCTCTGGTCGGCGACCAGGGCGGCCTGCAGGCTGTCGGTGGCGGCGGTGAAGTCGACCAGCGTGAGGCTGGGATTGGGCCAGGCGTCGCTCTCGCCGCCCGAGGTGAGCAGCACGGGGATCTCCCAGGCCGGCGTGCCATAGGTCGAGAGCGGCCCGGGGAGCGCGGCGTTCTCGACGTTGGCGCCGCCGGAGAACTCCACCACCGCCGACAGCGTGTCGGCCCGGGCGCCGAGCAGCACCGTCTCGAAGAGGGCGCCCCCCGAAAAGCCCATGGAGGCCATCCGGGCCGGGTCGGCGCCCACCTCGGTGACAAGGCAGCTGCGCAGGTCATCGAAGAGGATGAGGTCGAGCTCATCCTGGCCGAAGACCTCCCACATATAAAAGGAGAAGCTGTAGATCTCCATCACCCGCGAGTCGGGCAGCACGAAGATGGCGCCGACCTCCTGGGCGAGGTCGTCGACGCCGAGGCTGCTCGCGGTGAGCTCGCCGGGCCCGCGGGAGCCGCCGCTGTTGCTGAGGCCATGCCAGAAGAAGATGACCGGCGCGTTGGCCGGCAGCGGGTCGGGCAGGGCGACCGTGACGGTGCGCTCGATGCCCCCCGAGAGGAAGGTGGAGGTGCCGGGCGTGCTCAGGTCGGGGCAGGGCCCGCTGGGGGTGGCGAGGTCGGCCAGCACGGGGCCGTCGGGCTCGCCGTCGCCCCCGCCGCCCGCCGTGTCGTCGGTGGCGGCGTCGCCCTCGTCTTTGCCACAGGCGAGCAGCGCGAGGAGGAGCAGCGCCGCCGGCCTCATGGCTTCACCCAGTCGACCTTGATGGCCCGCACATTGCCCTTGATCGGGTCGCCGGAGAAGCGACCGAAGGTCCAGGTGGTGCCAGCATCGACGTTCTCGGCGGCATCGGGGCTGGCCTCAAAGTCGGGGTCGGAGCGCCGGGCGTTGAAGGCGTCGAGGGTGTCGAGGTCGGGGGCGCGGACGGCCGGCAGCCCGCCTTCAGACTTGTAGGACTTCTCCTTGGTGATGCGAAAGCAGCGCCAGGGCTTCTCTTCCCAGCCGGTCTCCACGCCGGTGGTCATCAGGGTCACGCGGGTGCCCTGGGGGCCGGCGATGGCGATGGACTGGATGTCAAAGCCCTCCAGGCTGTCGCCCTGCTGGCCGCCCACGGGGAAGATCTGCACGTGCTTGCGCGTGCCCGAAAAGTTGATCCCCGAGAAGGCGAAGATGTCGCAGCGGATCTTCGGGGCGATGTCCCAACGCATGGAAGAGCTCCAGGGGCCCGAGGAACGGGAGCGCGCCCCGGCCGGCCGACAGTGTACCGCATCTGCGCGTAGGGGGGCGATTCCAACCGCAGGTCGGCCCGACCCCTCCCTTTTTCAGCCAGCACAGCGGACAAGCGGTGGAAGGCTCAAGATATCGCCCCCCATCCGATTCGGGCCCCAGCACTGAATCAGGAAGGTAAACCATGGAGGCTTCAGCGAAGCTTTTTGCACAGCATGCGCACCCGGCTGCTGTTTTCAATCCTCGGCATTGGGCTGCTGCCCCTCGGCATCACCGCAGCGGTCTCCATCAACAACATGGAGCGCAGCACCGAGGCGCAGGTGGGCGCCAGCCTGGGGGCCAACGCCCACCAGTTGGGCGAGATGCTCGATCGGCTCTACTACGAGCGATTTGGCGATGTCACCGCCTGGGCCGGCAGTCCGGTCGCCCGCTCCACGCCCCAACTGGTCACGAGCTGGATGAACGAGCTGATGCCCTCGTACAACATGTACCAGGACATGATCCTCACCGATGAGACCGGCAAGGTGATCGCGGTGAACACCGTCGACTACCAGGGCCGGGGCATCGATCCGAGCGGGCTCATCGGGCGCTCCCTCAGCTCCGAAGCCTGGTTTCAGTCGGTGTCCACCGGTCGCACCCCCCGGGGGCAGGTCTTCATGGCCGATGTCGCCCAGGTGCCCTTGTCCAGCAGCTTTGGCGCCGGTGAAGACCTCACCGTCGCCTTCGCCGCTGGCGTGTACGATGAAAACGGAAAGCTGGTGCGGGTCTGGTGCAACCTGATCTCCAAGGACCGCACCCTTGGCTCGTTGGTCGATGACTACGCCGAGAACCTGGCCGAGTCCAACATTCCGGTCACGGTGCAGATCATCAACAAAGAGGGCTTGCTGCTGGAGAGCACCGACAACACCGGCATCCTGAAGACCAACCTCGTCGACGCCGGCTTCGCCACCGCCCGCAAGGCCACCGCCGGGGTTGGCCAGGGCTTCCTCATCGATCGTGACCCGACAACCGACAAGGAGGAGGTGAACGGCTACGCCCAGCACGAGGGCTTCCTCACCTACCCCGGCCTCGGCTGGAGCGTGCTGATGCGCGAAGACATGGCCCATGTCGACGCGGTGGTGAACGAGGTCACCCGCATCACCTGGGGGGCGCTGGCCGCCTCGGCCCTGGCCATCTCGGCGATCGGCTTTTTCCTGTCGCGGCGCATCGCCGGCCCCGTGGAGGCCGCCGCCACCGCCGTCGAGAAGATGGGCGAGGGCGACTTCTCCCAGCGGGTCGACGCTGTCGGCCAGGACGAGCTGGCCCGCCTGGGCAAGGCGCTCAACGCCACCATCGGCCAGATCGGCTCGGCGATGGAGGCCCGAAAGCAGGCCACCAAGGTGCAGGCCATCGTCGACAATTCGCCGGCCCCCGTGATCCTCGTCGGGGCCGACATGGTCATCTCCTACCTCAACCCTGCCGCCCAACACACGCTGCGGCGCGTGGAGTCGGCCCTGCGGGTGGCCTCGCACAACCTCGTAGGCCAGTCGATCGACGCCCTGCCCCTGCCCGAAGAGCTGCGCAGCCGCCTCTCCTCGGCCTCGCGCCTCCCCTACCAGACCGAGGGCATCGTGGGCAGCGAGGTGCTGAGCATCCACGCCTACCCCATCCTCGACGCCAGCGGGGCCTTCACCGGGCCGGCCCTGGCCTTTGAGATCGTCACCGAAGAAGTGCGCCTGCGCCAGCGCGACGTCACCGTCAAGGCGGCCTTTGGCCGCGTGCAGCTGGCGCTCCAGCGCATCGCGAAGGGCGACATCAACGAGCACATCACCGAGTCCTTCGGCGACGAGCTCGACCCGATGCGCGACAACGTCAACCGCATCACCGCCACCTTGCAGACCTTCCGCGACGAATTGCGCAAGCTGGCCGAGGCCGGCGTGAAGGGCGACCTCAACAAGCGGGCCGACATCAGCACCTTCCAGGGCGACTACCGCCTGATCGGCGAGCAGGTCAACGCCATGCTCGAAGCGATGGTGGTGCCGGTGAGCCGGGTGCGCGAGGCCCTGCGCCTCGTCGCCAGCGGTGATCTCACCGCCAACGTGCAGGGCGACTTCCAGGGCGACCACGCCCTGCTCAAGGACGCGCTCAACGAGACGGTGATGGGCCTGCGCATGATGGTGGAGAACATCCAGCAGGTCACCATGCAGATCGGCGCCGGCTCGGCGGTGTTGACCCAGACCAGCCAGAGCCTGTCGACGGGCGCCACCTCCCAGGCCAGCGCCGTCGAGGAGATCAGCGCCAGCGCCACCGAGATCGCCGCCCAGACCCGCAACAACGCCACCAAGGCCGCCAGGGCCTCGGAGATGGCGCTGAAGACGCGCCAGGCCGCCATCACCGGCAAGGACCAGATGAGCCAGATGGTCACCGCCATGTCGGAGATCGATCAGGCCAGCCAGAACATCAACAAGATCATCCGCGTGATCGACGAGATCGCCTTCCAAACCAACCTGCTGGCGCTCAACGCCGCGGTGGAGGCCGCCCGGGCCGGCGTTCATGGCAAGGGCTTCGCCGTGGTCGCCGACGAGGTGCGCAACCTCGCCGCCCGCAGCGCCGGCGCCGCCAAGGAGACCGCCGAGATCATCGATCGCTCGCTGCGCAAGGTCGAGTTGGGCACCCAGATGGCCCACCGCACCTCCGGCCACCTCGACGACATCGTGGTGAGCGTGAACGAAGCGGCCACCCTGGTCTCCGACATCGCCGCCGCCAGCTCTGAACAGTCCACCGCCATCGATCAGGTCGAGGGCGCGCTCAACCAGGTCACCAGCGTCACCCAGCAGAACACCACCAACGCCGGCGACTGCGCCAGCGCCTCGGAGGAGCTGGCCGCCCAGGTCGACACCCTGCGCAACCTGCTGGCCGAGTTCCGCCTGGGTCGCGAACGGTCCCACGAGGGCCGCGGCAACCACGAGGGCCGCGGCGCCCACGAGGGCCGCAGCCGACCCGGCCTCGGCGGGCCCGCTCCCCGCCGCTCCGCCGCCGGCAACGAAGGCCGGGGCGGGCGCTACGTGCCGCCGCCGATCGACGAGGCCGACTTCGGCCGCTACTGAGCCGCCGGCTTGCGGTGGGGCAAAAAGGGCAACACCAGCAAGAACACAAGGCCAAAGGCCGCGTCGGCCGCCAGGGTCTGGGGCAGGGTCAGTCCCCAGCCGCCCTTGTCGGCCGGCGTGAGCGCCTGGCCCTGCCACCAGTACGAATACATCGTGACGAGGTTGAGCAGCGCCATGCTGGCGGTGAACTGGGTGGCGGCGATGCGGGGCTCGGCGATGTCCATGTAGAGCGCGCTGCGCACGCCGTACATCAGGCCCATGAACACGGCGAAGACGTTGCCGCCGATCCACCAGTCGGTGATCAGCCCCTCGGCCCGGGGCCAGACTCCGTTCACGGCCTCGGGGGCCACCATCCAGCCTGCCTCCTGAAACCGCCAGGCCAGCCAGAGGGTCGGCAGGGCCATCCCGGCGCAGAAGATCGCCAGCGCGCGCCGCCGGCCGAAGAGATCGGAGAGCGCCCCGCCGGCCACGCAGGAGATCGCAAAGATGAGCGAGCCCACCGTGTTGAGCGTGGCGATCTCATCGTCGGTCATGCCGAGCGTGGGCGTGATCACGTTGGAGACGGTGAGCGACAGGGCCATCGCGCCGGCCGGCAGCAGCGAGAGCACGAGGCCGAGAAAGCCGATGCGGGTGGTGAAGAAGACCCGCAGGACTGTGCGCAGGTAGTCGCCGATCTCCCGCATCACCAGGGCCACGCCGCCCTGGGGCTCGGCTTTGGGGTCGACCGCCTCGCGCACAAAGCCCACCATCATCGCCATGATGCCGACAAAGACGGCCGGCACGAGGAGCGAGGCCGCGCCGAAGCCGGCCACGCCCTTCAAGAACATCACCCCGCTGCCGCCGATGGCCATGCCGATCTGCGCGCCGGCGAACATCAGTCCGTTGGCCCGGCCGCGCTCTTCTTCGGTGAGGGTGGTGACCGCCATCGCGTCGATCGCCACGTCCTGGGCGGCGGCGAAGGCGTTGTGGCAGAGCAGCAGCGTGGTGAACAGTCCAAGGCCGATGACCTCGCCCTCGGCCGTGACCTCCTTGGGGAAGAAGGCCATCGCCAGCAGCAGGGTGGCCATCATGCCCACCTGGGCGGCGATCACCCACTGGCTGCGCCGGCCGAAGCGCCGGCTGTAGAGGTTGTCGACCACCGGGCCAAAGGCCCACTTCCAGGCCCAGGGGGCCATGATCGTGGCGGCGAAGGTGCCCATCACCTCGGCGCTGGCGCCCATGCGCTTGAGCTCGAGCGCGACGGCGGCGGTGGCGAAGCCCTGGGGCAGGCCCTCGCCGAGGTAGAGCAGGGTGAAGGCGGTGAGGCGCCCGCGGGAGGTGGCGAGGAGGTTGAAGCGCGGCATGGGGCTCCTGGGTGGGCCCAGCCTACACGAGGCGGGTGTGTGGGGGGTGGCGACCCTACGGCCCGCCGGGTGCGGCAGCCTGCGGACCCGGCCCAGGCCACCAGAAAGGAACACGCGATCGCCCCCTCCGTTCGTGGTACAGTCCGACAGCGAACGGACACCGGTCTCAGGCGGGGTCGAAACAGACCATCCACCGCACAACAGGACTCTCGATCAACCTGCCCCCATCGGAACTTTCATGTCTACACACCCCGAAGATCCCATCGCGGCGCTTGAGCGGCTCGGTTCGCTCCTGGAGCGCGGTCTCCTCACCAAGGACGAATTTGACGTACAAAAGGCCCGGCTCCTGGGCGGAAGCCCACCCTCGCAGCCAGCACCTCCTGCGGGCCCCCAAGCCCAAGCCCGAGCGGAGGCGCCGCCCCCATCACCGCCGCCCCCGCCAGAACCTCCACAGGCGGCCCCGTACTGGACGGCCGGTCGGGTGCTGCTGGGTCTTATCGCCGTTCCAGGGACGCTTGTTTTGTCCATCCTCTGCGCGGGCGGCGCACTCGAAGAAGGGGGAGAGGCCGTACCGGCGGCGCTGTCGCTGGCCCGCTTCGAGATCGTGGACTCCGCGCTGAACGATGATTGTTCACGGCTTGGCGAGTACTGCTTGCGGGCCACCTGCACCCTTGCCAACGTAGGTTCTGGCTCCGGTTCAGCCCGGGTGGAGCTGCTGCTGCAGGGCGATGGGGGCGGAGCGCCGTTCTCCTACACCCAGCAGATCGATCTCACCAAAGGTCAACGCAAGGCGATCTCGCACGACTTCACCGAAGCCCGGATGGCGGAAGACTACAAGGTTCGGTGTCGGGTGCAATAGGCCCATCAGAAGCCAGCCTAAGGTCCACTCCAGGGACCCGGGGGATCACGGCACGCGTCAATCAGGATTCCGATCTCAGTTGCAGCGGCGACCGTAGAGCGTCTGAAACTGCGCCCCATCGTCGCTGCACCGGGCTCGCCGCCGCCCGCAGCGCCCCAAACAGCGCCAGAAACGGTTACCAGCGCGCCGAAGGAGAGCGGGTCGATGCTGCTGCGTTTGCGGGTCAAGGGCTTCAAGAACCTCGAAGACACCACCGTGCGCTTTGGGCCGCTCACCTGCTTTGTCGGCCACAACGGCGTGGGCAAGAGCAATGTCTTCGACGCCATCCAGCTCCTCAAGCTGCTGGCCAGCCACCCCATTCATGAGGCCGCAGCCCGGGTTCGTCGCCCGCTCTCGGGCTCTCACAACCCGATCGACCTCTTCCTCGACCGCGACCCCAAGGGGCTGATTCACCTGGAGGCCGACATGCTGGTCCCCGGGCAGGTCTTCGATGACTTCCAGCGCGAGGCCCGCGCGGCCGCCACCCTGCTCAAGTATGTCGTCACCTTTCGATACAATGCAACCCCCTCGCCACGGCTTGAGCTGGACAGTGAGTCACTCACCTATCACAAAATGAAAGACGCCGAAGCGCTGTTGGGCTTTCCCACCCAAGCGGAGTTTCGAGAGAGTGTCTTGCGCTCCACCCGGCGCGGAGAGAGCTTCATCTCGACCGACCAGGGCGTGATCAAGCTGCACCAGGACGGCGGCAGCCGCGGTCAACCCTTCGCGCCCGCCAGCTCTCCGCAGACCGTGCTGGGCGGCACAAACACAAAGGACTTTCCCACGGTGCTGGCAGCCCGGCGAGAGATGGCCTCCTGGCGGTTTTTTCAGCTTGAACCCAGCGCCATGCGTACGCCCGATGTGGACGATGGATCACGCGGCGTCACCGAAAACGGCAGCGGAATTGCCGCGACCCTCCTCGCGCTGTCAGGCGGCGACGCCGATTCGGACGTGTTTACGGCCGCCGTCAATGGACTGCGGGCCTTGAATGAGACCATCGAGGCCCTGCGGGTGGACCGCGACCGGGCCCGCAACCAGCTCGTGCTGGAGGCCCGCACCCGCGGTCAAGCCGGATGGTTGGGGCCTCGCTCGCTCTCTGACGGCACGCTTCGCTTTCTGGCCCTGGTCACCCTGGGACTGGACACCCACGCCCATGGCATCGTGGCGCTGGAAGAGCCGGAGAACGGCATCCACCCCAGCCGGATCGAAGCCCTGGTTCGCCTGCTGCGCCAGCTTGCGGTAGACCCGCGCGATGCGGTGCAGGAGGACAACCCGCTGCGACAGGTGATCCTCAACACCCACAGCCCCGACGTGGTGCGCCAGCTCTTTCCCGATGAGGTCCTCTGGGTGGAGGGCATCGACACCGCCCGGGGCCGGCGGGCCGAGGTCCGCCCCATCCGCAATGACTGGCGAAAGGACGAAGGGGGCATCACGATCGCACAGATTGGACAGTTCATTGGCGGCGCCCCCCTGGCGCCCACCTGGCTGGATGGACAGACCCGCCTCGCCTTCGGCACCGCACAATGACGCTGCGCTACGTCCTCATCGCCGATGGCTCCTCCGACGCAGTGCTGCACGCCGTCATCCGCTGTTCGCTCCGCCAGCAGGTGCCCAACCTCGCCATCGGCGAGAGCCCCACCCTGCTTCGGCGTCACCGTCCACCCGGCGACACCTACGTGGAGGCCCTCGACATCTGGCAGCCCGATCTGGTGGTCTTTCACCGCGACGCCGAGGCGATCGACCCCCGGGTGCGCCGCGCCGAGCTGCCGCAAGAGGGGCGGCTGGTGCCCCTGATCCCCGTCCGCATGACCGAAGCCTGGCTGCTGTTCGACGAAGCCGCGATTCGTGCGGCCGCCGGCCGCCCCCGCGGCAGGGAGCCCCTGATGCTGCCAAAGCTCAGCCAGCTTGAGGGACGGGCCGACCCAAAGGAGCTGCTTGAAGGCGCCTCGATCGAGGCCGCAGGCAGCCCCGGTGGGCGCGCCCTGCGCCGCCTGCGCGAAGACCTGGGCATGCTGAAGCACCGGGTCGCTGAGAACATTGAGGACTTCACTCCCCTGCGCGCGCTATCGGCGTTCAAACAGTGGGAGGCCGACCTCAGCGCCGCCCTTCGAGGCCTCGGGATCACCGTCGCCACCTGAACAGTCCCCCCACCGCCGCCCCAAACAAGCTCCTTGCAAAGTTCCCCAGTCCCCCGCCACCAATCCCGCGCGACCCCGTTGCAAGTCGGATACGCTCGCCGCGACCGCGCCCCGGGCGCGAAGGAGGCCGGGTGCGCCACCGAGGGACCAGCAGGCAGCAGGCATGGAGGACCCCAGGGCTCCTCGTCGGCGGGGCGCTCGCAGCGACCGCCCTGCTCATCGCCCCTGCGACGATCGCGCGGCCCCCCGGGCCCGCCACCTTCTGCGAGGCCTACCCCGAGGCCCCGGACTGCGCGGCCGGCGAGGTGGCCTGCACCACCTGCCACGCCACGCCGCCCAGCCTCAACGTCTACGGCCAGGACGTCGCCGCGGCGCTGCTCCCCGGCGAGCCGCGCCCCCTGTCCGACGCCGACTTCGAGGCCTGGCTGGGCGAGGCCCTGGTGGCGGTCGAAGGCCTCGACTCCGACGGCGATGGCTACGACAACGGCGTGGAGATCGCCCAGGGCTCCTCGCCCGCCTCGGCTCAAAGCCGGCCCGTGGCCGAAGATTGCACCGACGAGGACGACGACGGCTGGAACCTCTGCGGCTACGACGCCGACTACGCCTTTAAGAAGGTGATGCTCGACTTCTGCGGCCGCTCGCCCTCCTACGCCGAGCGGGAGGCCTTTCGCTCGGCCGGCAACAAGCGGGAGCGCCTGCACGAGACGCTCGACACCTGCCTCAACGCCGAGTTCTGGCGGGGTGTGGGCGGGCGGGTGTGGAACCTCGCCAACGCCAAGATCGGGCCCCTGCAGGCCATCAAGTCCGGCACCGACGTGGGGCCCATCCCGCTGGCCGACTACGATGACGACTACGCCTACTTCGTCTGGACCCAGACCGACGGCCGCGACGCCCGCCTCGTGCTCACCGGGCAGACCTTTGTGGCGGCCACCATCCGCGACGGCGTGACCGCCTACGAGGAGTGGGACCGCAACCCGCGCGAAGATCAGGCCCTGCGCGGCTTCGATCGCTACCAGGCGGTGACGGCCGACCGCCGGGCGGGGCTGCTCACCCACCGCTGGTTCTTGATGAGCAACACGATGTTCACGGCGATCCCGCGCACCACCGCGGCGCAGGCCTACCGGGCCTTCCTGGGCTTCGACCTCGCCCGGCTCGAAGGGCTGAGCCCGGTCGCCGGCGAGCCGGTGGACTACGACGTGGAGGGCGTGGGCGCCGAGGGCTGCGCCGCCTGCCACTCCACCCTCGACCCGCTCGCCTACCCCTTCTCGCGCTACGAGGGCATCGGCGGCGGCGACGTGGATTCCTACAGCTACGCGCCGCGCCGGCTCCAAGGCTTCGTCGACACCGACGGCGAGGGCGTGGCCGACACCCCCGAGGCCGGAATGCTCTTTGGCCAGCCAGTGGCAGACCTGCTGGAGTGGGCCCAGGTGGCCGCCAATTCCGAGGCCTTCCGGCGCGCCACCGTGCGCGACTACTGGCAGATGCTGCTGGGCGAGCCGGTGCGGCCCCTCGAGCAGGCCGAGTTCGCCGAGCTGACCGAGCGCTTCGGCGCCACCCACAACCACTCGGTCGAAGCGATGCTCCACGACCTCATCGACACAGGAGCCTACGGTGCACCTTGAACGCTGGGTATTGGGTGCGGCGCTGCTCGCCGGCTGCGCCGAGGAGCCGACCTCGGTGAGCCGCAAGGCCCGCGTGGTCGCCAAGTCGGGCGATGTCTGGGCGCGGGATCTCGCCGCCGGACTGGGCCTGCCGGCCTGGTCGCTCTGCAGCGAGCTCGGCACCTACGACTGTGTCGACGAGGTCCACCTCGTCACCCTGGGCGGGGTCGAGCCCGAGGTCCTGGGCGTGGATCAGCCCCTGCCCAACGCATCGGTCAGCGCGCCGATCGCGGTCGACCGGGTCGCCACGGCGGCCTGCGCCGAGCGGTGGAAGCTCGACAAGGCCGGGCCCGCCGTGGTCTTCGGCCCGATCCTGGAGCGCGACTGGAAAAAGGACCGCGAGGCGGTCAGTCAGTCGCTCATTCGCCGCTTGCTGAGCCGCGACCCCACCGAGGCCGAGTTGGAGGCCCTGGAAGACCTCTACGACAGCCTCGACGGCGTCTCCCGCGAGGCCGAGCGCACCCATGACTGGGGTGTCGGCGCCTGCGTCGTCGTCGCCACCTCCACCGAAGCCCTCTTCTACTGAGCGGTGCCCCATGACCACCTCCCGCCGCTCCCTCCTCCGCCAGCTCGCCGCCTTCACCGGCGTCGGCGCCGGCGCCTCGCTTCTTCGCCCCAAGGCCCTGGCCAAAGAGGCCGACAAGACCCGCTTTTTGATCGTGCTGTCGGCCAGCGGCGGCGGATCGATCATCGACGGACCCCTCTGTATTCGGGCCAGCGAGTCGGCGACGCCCGACACGCTCAACACCTTCCCCGATGAGGTGGTCACCACCTGGAGCGACTCGCCCTTTCGGGCGGCCGACTTCTCCGACAACGCGCTGGGGCCGATCCCGGCGGGCTTTACGGTGCGCCCGTCGGAGATCCTGGGCGTGCGGCGCAAAAACCTGATGGTGGCAACCCTCACCGGCACCAGCGTCAACCACCAGATCGCCCAGCGCCGCTCGATCACCGGCAATGAGGCCTGGAAGGGCCGCACCCTCCAGGAGATCGTGGCCTGGCAGTTTGGCAAGGCGGCGCCGGTGCCCAATGTGCACCTGCTGGCCGGCACCGGCTACAATGACAATGGCACCGACGACGCCGTGCCGGCCGCGGCGCGCCGCCAGATCGTGGCCGATCCGCGCACCTGGCCGCTCTCTCTCGATGGCAGCAAGGGCGTAGACGGCGGGCTCAGCCCCAAGGTGCTCGACGCGGTGCGCAAGAACCGCAACGAGAGCTTTGAGCCGGCCACGCGCTTCGCCCAGATCTTCCGCGATTCGCCCCGCTTGCAGGAGTGGGCCGAGCTGCGGGGCTCGCGCCAGGAGAAGATCGAGGCCTTGGATCTGATCACCCGGCTGATGATCACGCCCAACTCCGCCGACTTCCCGCTCTCCGACTATGGGCTCGCCACCTCGCCCTCCGCCGACGCTGTGCGCGCCGTCTTTCCCGACTTCGCCACCGATCCGCTGCAGGCCCAGGC
>JBEIQK010000826.1:0-2826 GCA_040376505.1 Alphaproteobacteria bacterium
CCACAGCTCGCGGAGATCGGTGGCTTCGAGGTCGTCGAGGCGAACCTCCCAAGGGGGCGGTGGAGGATAGAGGTCTTCGGGCCGGGGATCGGGCGGGTTGTGCAGACCGGGGATGGGCGGACGGGCGTCGGCGTCGGGCTGGTGGGGCGCCGCGTCGGCCCTGGGCGGCGCGGTCGGAGGTGCGGGTTCGGGGTCAGGGTTTGGACGATCTTCACGCGCCCGAAGGCGAAAGGTGATGCCCCGGGCGGTGACCGCGCGGGCATGAACCCGCTGCTGGCGGAGCTCCCCGAGGGAGAGGGTCGCCGTCACGGCGTCGGCGGTCACCCTCCACTGTTGGCCGGGTGTCTGTCCACGGATGCGGAGGCCGCGCAGCTCCACCTCGCCGGGGACGATCATCCGCGCCTCGTCATAGTCAATGCGGAGGCGCTCGGGGTGGCGGTTGAGGAGGCGCGGCAGGAGGTGGTTGAGGGCGACCTGCTCCAGGCCCACAAAGCCGGCGGTGAGGACAGCCAACCCGCCGCCGAAGAGGAGCGCCAGGCGGAGGACCCGCCAGAGCGCGTGACGACCCACCGGCGCCGGGCTCAGAAGGTCACCCCAAGCTGCAGGCCGGTGGGGGAGCTGGCCCGCATCAAAAAGGCGCGGTTGGAGGGCCAGTGGTAGCGGGCGCCAACGCCGAGGTCGAGGGCCGCGTAGGCCGGCCGGCCGCGGGGCAGCTCATCGCCATCGCCCAGGTAGAAGGCGAGGCCGGCCTCGGGGAAGATCGACCACTTGTTGTTCAGGTAGAAGTTCCACTGCAGGACGGCATTGGGGACGACATAGGGCCCGCCGCTGTAGTAGTGATCGTTGAAGTTGGCGAAGAAGATGTCGACGCCGGGGCTCACCGCCAGCTCGTCGGGGGCGGTGGAGATGAGGCCGTTGCGCAAAATGGGGATGTCGACCCGAAAGCCGGCCCCCGCGGAGGCGTAGCCGCCGACATCGCCGTGGAGGTCGATGCGAACCTTTTCAATCTGGTTGGGCGAGGTGCTGGGGGTGGCCGCCTGGGCTCCACCCGCGAGCAGCAGCATGGGGAGGAAAATTCGCAGGGAGGGGGAGGAGGGTTGGGGCATGGGGGCTCCGGCGGCTCCAGGGGCGCCCGGGATGGGCGTCGCGAGGACCGATTCCCAGACAGTCATTGCAAGATCCGGGCCAGGGCCAACGGTGAGCGAGCACGACGGTGGAGTGTCGTCAAAATGATGGGAGGCGCGCAGGCGGCATCGAGCCCAGGGGCCGGTCGCGATCCCTGGCAGGGTCCATCATCCTGACAATCGTCAGCGTCCTTCTGATTGACCAGTGTAGGCCACGTCTGTTCGAGATAGGCTAAGGCGTGGTCGACCGCCCGCTGTCGCACACAGGCCGAAGCTCCGGCTTGTGAGCAGGCGTTCCCCTAAGGAACAAACTGAACAAAGACAACCTCAACCTCGCCGAGCTCTTGGAGCTAAACCCGGAAGAAGGGGTCATCCGCTTCGCCGGACAGCGCGCCCTACTCCTCGACGCGGTCGCGATGGGGGTCCTTCGCAAGTACCTCACCGAGAACTTCGGCCTCACCGCGTCCCGCGCCGTGTTCACCCAATTTGGCTTCGCCCATGGCTGGAGGATGGCCGAGGCGATGCAGGCCGAGTTCAAGTGGGATTCGCAAGAAGACCTGGTGCAGGCCGGCCCGCGGATTCACACCCTGCAGGGGCTGTTTCACCTCGATCCCACCAGCACCGAGGTCATCAGCGCAGACGGAATCACGATCGTGGACTCCTACGAGGCCGAGCAGCACCTACTGCACTTCGGGCGCTGCACCTCGCCGGTCTGCTGGACGATCTGTGGCCTGACGAGCGGCTACATCAGCCGGGCCGAGGGGCGGGAGATCTATGTGCTCGAAGACCGCTGCGTGGGCAAGGGCGACGCGGCCTGCCGGCTGGTGGGGCGCGCCCGAGAGGCCTGGGGCGAAGCGCGGGCCGACGAGCTGCGCTTCTTTGAGCCCGGGCGCCTCAAGGAGTGCCTCGACGTCTCCCTCGAGCGGGTGATCTCCAGCCTCAAGGCCGCCGAGACCAAGCTCCGCGCCCACCAGCGCGCCCTTGTGCGGGTCTCGCGGGCGGTGGCAGAGCCGCTGGGTACGGTGGCCAAGAGCGCGGCGATGTGCCGGCTGCTCGATCTGGCGCGGCGGGTGGCCAATGTCGACTCGACGGTGCTCATCACGGGAGAGAGCGGCGCGGGCAAGGAGCGGATCGCCCGCCTCGTTCACGACGAGTCGGCGCGGGCTTCGGGCCCCTTCATCGCCATCAACTGCGGTGCGATCACCGAGTCGCTGCTGGAGAGCGAGCTGTTTGGCCATGCCCGCGGCGCCTTCACCGGGGCGGCGACCGATCGGCCGGGGCTCTTTGAGGCGGCGAACGGGGGCACCTTGCTGCTCGATGAGGTGGGTGAGGTGTCGCTGGGAATGCAGGTGAAGCTGCTGCGGGTGCTCCAAGAGCGCGAAGTGCGCAGGGTGGGAGAGAACCGCAGCCGCAAGGTGAACGTGCGGGTGATCGCCGCCACCAACCGGGAGCTCGCCCAGGGCGTGGTGGGCGGCGCCTTTCGACAGGATCTGTACTACCGCCTCAAGGTGGTGGAGCTGCATGTCCCCCCCCTGCGGGAGCGGCGGGAGGACATCCTCCCCCTGGCGCGGGTGCTGCTGGCCAGCGCGGCGGACTGGGTGAAGCGGAAATTCACCGGCATCACGCCCAGCGCCGCCGACCAGCTCCTTCGGTATGACTGGCCCGGGAATGTCCGCGAGCTGGAGAACGCGATGGAGCGCGC
>JBEIQK010000094.1:0-13041 GCA_040376505.1 Alphaproteobacteria bacterium
CGAGACCCGCGACTTCACCTTCGTCGGCGACATCACCGACGGCCTGCTGCGCGCCGGCACCAACCCGGCCGCCGTGGGCGAAGAGTTCAACCTCGCCAGCGGCCGCGAGACCCGCATCTGTGACCTCGCCGCGATGATCAACGAGGCGGTGGGCAACCAGGCGGGCATCTCCTACGCCGCCCGCCGCAAGTGGGACACCAAGCTGCGCCTCTGCGCCAGCGTCGACAAGGCCCGCAGCCTGATCGGCTACAACCCCAACACCCAGTTCGAGGAGGGGCTCGAGGTCGCCATCCGCTGGTTCCGCGACAACTGGGACCGCATCGACGCCGCCGCAAGCTTCGGCCCCGGCGCCTCGTCGGCGGTGCGCGAGATGACTGTCAAGGCCGAGCAGAAGTAGCCATGGCCACCCCCGAAGCGGCCGATCGCGTCTACCTCTTTGGCTGCCCCTTCGATCGCGTCGACATGGCGGAGGCCATCCGGCGGGTCGAGGGCTACATCGCCAAACGGGACCGGGTGTATCAGAGCTGCGGCGTCAACCTCGACCAGCTCTTGAAGATGCAGCGCGAGCCCGAGTTCGCTCGCATCGTGCGCTCCTGCGACCTCATCACCGCCGACGGCACGCCGGTGATCTGGTTCTCCAAGATGTTCGGCGATCCGCTGCCCGAGCGGGTCCCCTCCGTCGACATCATGTTTGAGATGCTGCCGGTGGCGGCCCAGAAGGGCTACAAGATCTTCATGCTTGGCGCCAAAGAGGAGTCTGTTCAGGCGGCGGCGGCCAACTTCGAGAAGGAGCACCCCGGCATCCAGATCGTCGGGCGCCGCAACGGCTACTTCAAAGAAGAAGACGAGCACGAGATCGCGCTGCAGATCAACGAGAGCGGCGCTGACATGCTCTTCATCGCCATCAGCAGCCCCAAGAAGGAGCTCTTTGTGGAGCGCAACCGCGCCACCCTCAAGGTGCCCTTTGTGTTGGGTGTGGGCGGGGCCTTCGACATCGCCGCCGGGCTCACCACCCGGGCGCCGAAGTGGATGCAGAAGAGCGGCGTGGAGATCACCTGGCGGGTGATCCAGGAGCCCCAGCGCATGGGGCCGCGCTTCCTCGATGACCTCACCTTCGTGAAGTACCTGCCGCGGGAGTACCGGCTGCGCCGGCGCACCCGCCTGGCGCGGGGCGTCGTTCCCTGAGCGGCGGGTGCGCGCGCATCGCCGGGCGTTCGTTGAACCGGCGGTGGCGCGTTCACCCGCGTTCATCCCCCGCGGCTTCGCCGGGCTGAACCGGGCGGCGCAGGGGCTGAAAGGGCTGGCATGAAGCTTGCTTCAAGGAGTCACATCCCCTTGGAGCGCCGATGTTTGCCTTTGACCGCCCCAGCCTCGCCCCCCTCGCGCCGACCGTCTCGCCCACCCAGCAGCGCAGCGGCGGCATCGGCAACGCCGCGCAGCTCGAGAACTTCGGCCTGGGGCCGATCGGCCCCTCCACTTCGCCGAACATCAACACGGCGCCCGCGCCGGCCCCGTCGGGCGGCGGGATGCTGCGCCGGGGCTCCACGGGCTCCGAGGTGGTGCGGGCCCAGCGTCAGCTCAACCTGCACGGCGCCGACCTCGTCGAGGACGGCATCTTCGGCGCCCTCACCGACGGCGCCACCCGCGAGTTCCAGGCCGAGCAGGGCCTCGACGCCGACGGCATCATCGGGCCGCTCACCTGGTCCGCCCTCAACCAGGGGCTCGCCCCCTCCGCCCCGCCGCCCAGCGGCGCCCAGCACCAGGTGGCGCCCAGCGGGCCCGACACCGCCGCCCAGCAGCTCGACGAGGCCTCCTTTACCGTCAACGCGCTGGTGGCCGACACCAGCGAGTTTAGCGCCTTTGTGTCGATGGGCGCCCTGGACATCGACCTCGCCGCCACGCTGGCGGCGATGCGCGACGTCGGCGGTGAGTGCTTCTTCAGCTATCTCCTCGCCCAGGAGGGGCTCACCGATGGCTCGCTGCTGGGCATTGTTCACAGCCGCGGCCTGCCCAATCTCCTCCAGCGGCGCCTGTCGCCAAATGACCCCGATCGGGCCCGCTTCGCCGCCCTGCGTCCCACTGGCGGCGGCGCGGTCTTCCTGGCCAGCGCCGACGGCAAGCGCGGCCTCATCGTGGTCTCCGACAGCCATGGCTACGGCAGCCGCTCCGAGGCCTTGTCGCTCTCCCACGAGCTCAATCACTTCGCCAACCGCGGGGCGGCCACCCAGGCGGTGGAGGCCGACGCCTCCCACGATCTGCTGGGCGTGGGCCACACCCTGGACCCGAGCCAGATGAGCGAGACCCGGCACACCTTTGTTCACGAGATGGTGGCCCGCCATGTCGAGTGGTGGGTGGCCCAGGAGATCCGCGCCAACCGCCTGGGCATGCCCCTGCGCGGCATCACCCCGCCGGCGCCGGGGGCGCTGCTCACCGACTGCATCACGCTGGCGCTGGAGGCCACCATCCCGGGCTCTGTCTACGACCCCTATGGCTACTGGGCCACGCTCAACAACGATCAGGAGGCCCTCGAAGCCCAGGTGCGGGGCTGGATGCAGGTCACCGCCCACGAGTCCTTCTCGGGCAACCCCTACCGTGACATGCTGGCCAAGATGCTCTTTGTGTCGGCTTCCACGGCCTCGGCGGTGGAGCCGGGCGACGGCCTGGACGGAGACATCTGAGCGGGTTTAGTAGACCTCGACCCGCAGGGTGAATTCCTCGGTGTGGGCGCCATCGGAGACGGTGCCCTCGATGGTCCACAGTCCGTCGACGCCAAAGAGCAGGGGGCAGCGGTAGCTCCCGGCGTGGGCCTCGATGCAGATGCCGCCGTTGGCGCTGTCCTGGCTGTCGGGCAGCCAGGCGAAGACGCGCACGTCGAGGTAGGTCGCGGGCTCGTCCTGCTCTTCGAGGGCCAGGGGCACCGCCACAGCGCCGGTGGGCAGCGGGCTCTCCTCCAGCTCCACCTCCCAACTGCCATCTTCGGTGAGGGTGAAGAGCTGCGGCACCTCTTCAGGCGCGCAGGCGGGGAGCAGGAGGAGGAGGGCGAGGAGGCGGGGCATAGCGGGTGGATCGGCCCGGGCCGTCTCCCGCGATAGGCCCCGACCCCGCTTAGTTGGCGACCCGATCGAGGTCTTCGCAGCGGCCCTCGCAGAAATTCTGGATGATGCCGGTCTCAAAGAAGTGGTGCATCTGCTCCTGGGCGGCGAACTCGCGCCGGGGCCACTCGTGGGGGTCCTCGCCGGGGGGCGGCACATTCTCCACGGGCTCTTCGAGGCCGTAGTCCCACTCCACCAGGGCCGAGCCGGTCCAGCCCGAGGCCTCGGTGGACAGACCCCAGACGTCGCGCACGGGCTCGTCGATCAGCACGGCGCCGGTGCTGCGGGCCATCACGTGGGCGCCGAGCGTGGTCACCTGGGTGTCGCCGATGGCCACCTGCATCAGCACCTGCTTGGCCGGCGTGCCGGGGAGGGGGTCGGCGGTGAGCGTGCGGGCGAAGCCGGAGCCCTCGGCGCTGTCCCAGAGGGTCTGCAGATAGGCCAGCCAGAGGGTGACATCGCCCTGGTCGGGGTACATCTGCTGGAAGAGGAGGAAGAAGGTCTCGAAGTCCCGGCTGCGGGTGAGCAGCAGATCGTAGGGGGAACCGTTCACACCCAGGGTGGCCCGCTCGATGTCGGGAGAGAGGGCGGCGTAGGCAGCCCCCATGATGCCGCCCTGGGAATTGCCGTAGTAGTAGCGCTTGTCGGGGTCGATCAGCGAGACCGTGGCGCCGGTGACCGGGTCGGTCACCATCATCTGGGGATCGTTCACCAGCGACTTCGACATCAGCCGCATGGCGTAGAGGAATTCCAAGAAGCCCTGCTGGCTGCGCTCGGGCAGGATGGCGAAGTTGCCGAGGTCATTGACCAGCATCAGGGTGATCTGCCCCACGTCTTCGCTCTTCATGCCGGTCCAGTCGACCGAGAAGATGACGTAGCCGTAGCGGTCGGCCACCTCGGAGAGGTAGCCGGCGTGGACCTCGCCCTGACCGCCCAGCAGGCCGTGGCCATACTGGAGGAGGGCGCCGGGCCGCGCTTCGTTCACCAGCACATTGGGGACGATGACGGTGAAGGGCACCGAGGTCTCCCCGTTGATGAAGGGCATCCCGTCTGGGCCGCGGGTGAGGTGGCTGCCGGGGCCGTCGAGGTCGGTGTACAGCGGCACCGTCATATGGCCCATGACCCGGAAGGCCGTGTGCTCATTGGGCGCCATCTCGACATTGTCGATGGTGTAGGCCGGGCCGCCCTCGCCGAGGAGGCCCAGCGCCTCGTCGCGCATGTGGACGATCTTGCCGGTGATGCCCTCCCGCGAGCCCGTCACGAAGTCGGTGACCAACTGCAGCTCGCCGCGGGACCAGCCCTGGGCCTCGATCGCAGGGAAGATCACCTCCTCGTAGACCGGGCGGCGCAGGTTGACGTCGTCGTTGTCGATCTCGGTGCCGTCGCGCAGGGCGGCCATCGCCTCGCTGGGCTCGAAGGGGGCGCCGTTCTCGTCGACGAGGTCGCGGAAGGCGGCGACGTAGCGGTGGCCATACTCCAAGGCCACCACCGGCCGCAGCTTGAGCAGGGACTTTTCGGTGCGCCCCTGACTGACGTCGAGCTCGACCATATGCGGGATGCGCTCGCCGGTGGCCACGTCGACGATCAGGGTGGGCGAGTCGTCGGCGATCGAGGCTTGCAGCGAGTGGACCGAGGCGACATTGTCGAGGCTCACCAGCGGGAAGTGCGCCAGGACCGGCGTCATCACGCTCCACCCGTCGCGCTCATTCCAGTACTGGGGGCTCGGCTGAAAGGGGATGTTGTCGATCTCGGCGCGCAGGGGCAGGGTGGTGGCGCCCAGGTTGATGCGCCAGCCGGTGGCCGAGGTGGCGTCCTCGCGCATGTGAAAGGTGCTGGGAAAGGGCAGCCCGCAGTAGGTCGGCGCGGTCGGATCACAGTCGGACAGCGCGCTGGCGCTGCCGCCATCGACCGCGCCGGTGTCGGCGCCCTTGTCTTTGCAGGCGCCCAGCAGGAGGGCCAGGGTACACAGAATGCGCATGGGGGAGGGCTCCGGAGGAGGGATTCAGTCGGTGGCGTCGCGCAGTTCGCTGATGTCCGCGGCGTGGCTCTCGGCGAGGCCGCCGGGGTGGCACAGGCTCCAGGCCCCGTCGGTGAACATCAGGTAGCGGTCGCCCTCTTCAAAGCTGCCGCCGCAGGAGGCGCCGTCGCGGCTGTGGCGCACCTCCACCTGGTCGCCGCGCTCCACGCCTTGAAAGCCCTCGATCACCTCGAGGACGGTGACCACCTCGGCGCTCTCCTTGCCGCCGCCGCAGCCGCTGGTGGTCTGTTCGGCGTCGATCACCTCGCCGACAAAGACCATGTCCCAGTCGGGGAGGCGCTCCACGGCGGTCTTCTCATCGTACAGGCAGGAGCAGGCCCAGGCGAGGCTGCCGCGGGCGAGGTGGATGGCGGCGAAGAGGAGGGCCGCGCGGGCGATGGCGTGGTGCATGGAGGGCTCTGTTCAGTCTGACCGGCCGCGGCGCCGGCCGCCGTCGACGGTGGGGCCAAGGAGCCAGTACAGCTCAAAGGCCTGGGTGTAGGCGTAGTCATTGGTGACAGGCAAGGGCAGGCCGACCCGCAGGTGCAGCCGCTCCCAGTTGCGCTGGTAGGAGAGGGAGGTGAGGGTGGGCACCTTCTTGGGCACCGAGGCCTCGACCCGCACCGAGGCGCCGACGTCGACCTCGGCCGATTCGGTGTCGGCCGAGACGCCGCTGGCGAACAGTCCGCCATAGCTGACAAAGCGATTGGACTCGAAGATCACGCTGCTCTTGTCGCTCAGGCGCCGCTCGTAGGCGAAGCGGGCCATGTAGAGGTTCAGGTTGGCGTCGGCATAGGCGCCCAGGCCATTGTCTTCGAGGGCGCTAATCAGGTCCATGGAGAGGTCGGCGCCGGTGAGCGCTTCGATGCCGGCGCCCATCTGTGTGGGGGTGAGGCCGCCCTCCATCTTGGCGAGGTACCAGGTCCCGCCCAGGTGCAGGCTGTTCTTCGGGTTGATCGTCCACGAGCCGGTGCCGCCGACGGGCACCAGCACCGCCGCGGCGTTGGCCTGGGAGGTGCGGGAGAAGTCGTAGAAGAAGTAGGCGGCCTCCAGCGAGACGTCGATCCGGTCGCTCTGAATGGCGGTGACCTTGCCGCTCAGGTTGGGCAGGCCGAAGGCCAGCGCGGCGGGCGACAGGCCGATCTCGCCGTTCTTGACGAGGCCATAGGTGATCGACGTGGGCCCCAGGCGCCAGTGCTTCTTTGGCGTGCTGAAGGCCGTGAAGTCGGTCTGGCTCTTGGTCTCGATGGGGTCGGCGGTGGCTGCCTCTTCTTTGTCGCGGCGGCGCGCCGCGGCCTCTCCGGGGGCGGCGGCGAAGAGGAGGGTGAAGAAGGCGAGGGCGGCGGGCTTCATGGCTGGCAGTCTACCACCTCGCGCGGGAAGTCTGCGATGCTGGGGCCTCCGTGGCTTGGAGGCCCCCCTGTTGTTCCGCCCCTTTCGCCGCCTCGCTGGTGGGCTGCTGCTCGGCCTCGTCGTCGCCCTGGTGGTCTTGTGGCCGGTGTACCTGTGGCCGCGCCACTTCATGGTGGGCCACGAGGGGCTCGACGTTTGGAGCCACGCCTGGGGCATGTCCTGGTTCGTGCGCAGCTTCGTGGAGGGGCGCCTGCCCTGGACCGTCGTGGGCGCCGCCTTTCCCGAGGAGCGGGTGCTCTGGTACATCGACCCCATCGGCGCCTTGCTCACCGCCCCCTTGCAGCTCTTTGGGCCGGCGGTGGCCTACAACGGGCTCTGCTTCTTGATCGTCGCCCTGGCGGGCACGGCGGGCTGGTGGTTTGGCCGGCAGGTGGGCGGTCGGGGCTGGGTGGCCGGCGTGGCGATCGCCTCGACCCCCTTCCTCCAGGGCGAGCTGTGGAATGGGGTCACCGAGGCGGCCTGGCTGGCGCCGATCGCCCTCGCCGGCGGGCTCGCCGCGACCCGCAGCCGCTGGACCGGCGTGGGCATCGGCCTCGCGGGCATCGCCACCCCCTACCATGGCGTCAGCGCCGCCTTCCTCGCCGGCATGTTGCTGATGATGGGGGGCGCGCGGGGCGAGGGCAGCCTGCGCGAGCGCCTCGTCGATTTGGGGCGCGCCGCCGGCATCTCCGCCCTGCTGGCCCTGCCGCACTACGTGGGCATCGTCTCCTCGATGGCCACCTCGAAGCCCTTTGTGCAGAAGGCGCTCGACGACATCTACAATCTGCCGGTGCTCTCCTCCAACGCCACCGACCCCAAGGCGCTGATCTGGCCGGGCGACTTCTGGAGCCGGCGCAGCGATCCCGGCGTCTGGTCGGCGGCCTGGCGGCGCACGCCCTACCTGGGCCTCGGCCTGCTGGCGCTGGCCCCCCTGGCCTTCGTGCGGAGCCGGCGCCTTGTGGGCCTGCTGCTGCCGGCGGGGCTGCTGGCGGTCTTCTGTCTGGGGCCCTTCCTCTGGCAAAACGAAGCCTTTGTGCGTACTGCCGACGGCGGCTTCTACAAGCTGCCCTTCGCCTGGGTGCTGGAGGCCACCCGCACCGCCCTGCACCACCACATGCGCTTCGCCGCTGGCGCCGTCGTGATCCTCGCCGCCCTGGCCGATCGCGGGGTGGGGCGGGCCGGCCTGCTGCTGGCGCCGCTGATCCTGGTGGAGCAGCTCGTCTACGCGCCCAATTCCTGGCCGATCTACAGCTCGCCGGCCCTGCTGCCCTCGGTCTACGCCCAGCTCCCCGACGATGGCAAGGCGATCATCGACCTCCCCGGCGAGTCGGGGGTGGCGGCGCGGGCGAGCCGCTACCTCTACTGGCAGGCGATCCACGGCCACCCGATCCCCTATGTGAACCACGTCAACGCCAACGGCACCGCCTCGCAGAACCCGGCCCTGCGCACGATGGCCCTGCTCAGCCGCCGCGAGGTGGGCACGCCGGGCAGCCCGGGGGTGCCGGCCGCCGACGCCGACATCCCGGCCGCCCTGGCCGAGCTGGTGGACGAAGGTTTTGGCTACGTCATCCTGCACACGCACCTGTTGCGGGAGAACGACCTGGAGCGGCATATGGACACCCTGGTGCCCCTGTTGGGGCCGCCCACCGTGGTGGAGGGCGGCTACCTCTGGCGCCTCACCGACGAGGGTGCGTGATGCGTGGACTGCTGCTGATCCTGGCGGCCTGCGGCGGCGAGAAGGAGCCAACGGTCGAGGCCAGCGTGGAGGCCTGCTCCTTGTGCGAGGGCGGCTGCCTGCTCGAGAGCATCCCCTCTCCCGGCGCCGCGCACACCACCGAGCCCATCGACTACGCCGATCGCCCGCCCACCGGCGGCGACCACAACCCCTGCTGGGCCGAGTGGGGCGTCCACGTCGAGGCGGTGGAGGACGAGCGCTGGGTGCACAACCTCGAGCACGGCGGGGTGGCCTTCCTCTACAATTGTCCGGCCGGCTGCCCCGACGAGATGGCGGCGATGACGGCCCTGGTTGAGGGCCTGCCGGCCTGGGCCCTGCTCAGCCCCTACAGCGAGATGGAGGCCCCCTTCGCCGTGGTCTCCTGGCAGCGCCGCCTCCTGCTGCAGTGCGCCGACATCGACGCCATGCGGGCCTTCTACGAGGACAACGTCAATCACGCCCCCGAGTCCACCACCTCGATGCCCTCGTCGGGCTGCATGGAGCCGGCCGACTCGGGCGGCTGAGCGCGCAGGCGGCTGGAAAGAAGGAGCGGCCGCGAGGCGCCGGTCAGCTCGACCACGCGCTCCCGGGCCCCGCGACCGTCCTTCGAGATGAGGGCCTGGCCCGCGCGGGGGGTGGCCAGGCGCAGGGCGGCGGGCAGGCCCGGGTCGGGGCGCTCCGACACCACGATCAGGCTGACGCCACCGGCCTCGGCGGCGTGCTGGAGCCGCCGGGCGCCCGGGCCCAGGCGGGGCGGATCGATCAGCACCACCAGCGGGCAGACCCCTGAACGGGCGATCTGCTCGGCCGCCCAGGCCACCTGACTGCGGCCGGGGCGCACCAGCAGCACCTGATCGAGGCGCACCCCGCTGAGCCCGGGCGGGTAGAGCTGCCCGAGGACGTCGATCAGCGCGACCTCCTGGCCGGCCTGGGTGAGCGCCGCCATCGCCGGCAGCACGAGGCCGAGGCGCCCGCTGCCCGGCATGCCGCTCACCTCGGAGAGGCCGGGGCGCGGCCAGTGCAACTCGCCGAGGGCGGCGATCCCCAGCGGGATGCCGCGCGGCCGGCTCCGCACCGGCGCCACCGTGGCGAGGTGGCTGCGCAGGGCGGCGAGGCGTTGGCTGCGATCGTCGAGGGCGGCGCTCATGGCCTGAACATACAAGCAGGCTCGGCGAACTTCAAGGACAGCGACTGTCCGGGTTTGACCCTTGACAGGCCCCGCCGATCAGAGCAGCGCCGCACCGATCGTCAAGGAAAGACCTGTCGATTGGACGACCCACCGTTTACAGGCGGACTCAAACCAGCGGCACGCCGGGCATGTCGCGCACCACCGCTTCGAGCGCCTTCTGGCCCACCGAGGGGGGCGTCAGCGCGAAGAGGCGGTTGCGCAGCCAGATCATCGGCGCCGAGCGCCACTGGGCGACGCGGCCGAAGTCCCAGGAGCGCTGGTGGATGAAGGCAGCCCGCGGCTTGCGCAGGGCCTCGAAGCGGGCGAGGGTGGCGTCGCCCGGCCCCTCGGCGGCGAGCAGGGCGGCGAGGGCGACGGCGTCTTCGATGGCGAGGCCGGCCCCCTGGCCCATGTTGGGGGTGACGGCGTGGGCGGCGTCGCCGATCAGCACCCGGCGCGGCGCCCACCAGCGCGGACAAAGACAGTCCTCGATGTCATTGTGCAGCACGCCCTCCAGGCCGCGCAGGGCCTCGATCGCCGCCTTGCCGGGATCGCCGAACATGGCGAATTCCTGGTGCAGGCCGATGTCGTCCTCGAAGGGGGCCGGCGCGCGTTGGGGGGCGTTGGCGGTGAGGAAGACATAGACCTTGCCCCCGCCGATGGGCACGACGCCGACGCGCTTTCCGGGGCCCCACATCTCGGTCACGCCCTGCTTGAAGGGCAGGGGCACCACGAAGCGCCAGCAGGTGTAGCCGCTGTAGCGGGGCTCGATCGGCCCGGCGATGTCGGCGCGCAGGGCCGAGCGCAGGCCGTCGGCGCCGACGATCAGGTCGTAGCGGGTCTGTACACCGTCGCTGCGGGTGGCCTCGGCGCCTTCGGGGGTGATCTGGTAGGACTGGAGCGTGGTCCCGAGGAGGGGGCGCTGGGCCAGGGCGCCCAGGAGCACCTGCTGGAGGGCCGAACGGTGGATGGCCACGGCGGGCGGCAGATCAGGGAAGCCGAAGTCGGTGCGCTGGAGCGGGTGACCGTTCACATCGGTGATCTCGGCCTGGGTGACCTCGGCGCCGGCGGCGGTGACCGCCTCGGTGAGGCCGAGCGGACGCAGGGCGGCCATCACGTTGGCCCCCAGCACCACGCCGGCACCCTCGGGGCCGTAGGCGGGGCGCCGCTCGATCAGGTCTGCCGCGATGCCGCGCCGCTCCAGGGCTACCGCCAGGGCGAGGCCGGCAATTCCACCGCCGACGATCAAGACCCGCATGGCGCCTCCGTTCAGACGTAGTCGGTCACCTTCTTGCGCACCGGCTTCATCGGCTTCTGCTCGGCCTTGGCGGCGCAGGTGACGCAGCGGCGCACGAAGGGCAGCAGCTCGAGCCGACGCGGCGGGATGTCGTCCTGACAGACCTCGCAGAGGCCAAAGCTCTCTGGATCGTCCTTCAAGCGGCGCAGGGCCTCGTCGATCTGCACGAGGCGTGCGTCGCGGGCCTTGTTGCGCGAAGAGGCGATGGCCTGGTCCATCTCGCGGAAGGGGGCCTCGTCCTCATCGGCGGCGCTGGGCACCTCTCCGATGTCGCCGGCTTTGACCACCACATCGCCCTCGGCGAGGTGTTGGGCGCGAAGGCGGGCGAGGGACTGGGCGATGCGGGCGATTTCGGCGTCGGTCATGGGGCGCCCGTCTAACCGCTGTCTCTGGCCCGGTGAAGGCTCAGGTCCAGGTGTGCGGGCCCCAGTCGGTGGCCCGGCGCCGTTGGGGCGGCGGCGGCGCGGAGCGCGGGATCACCAGCAGCAGAGCGCTCCAGGCCAGCAGGCCGACGAGGCCGATGGCGGTGACCCGGGGCACCGGGCCCTGCCAGAGCAGGGTGGCGTGGATGACCGTGAACCAGGCGGTGAGGCCGATCACGAGGTGATCGAGGATCTCGGCGATCCGGTTGCGGCGCCGCTCGAGGGCCCGCACGGCGCGCAGGGGCAGCCAGACCGCCAGCGAGAGCGAGGGCAACAGCCAGCAGGCCTGGGCCGGCGTGCCGAAGGCGTCGACCTCGCCGCTGACCAGCCAGTGGATCGGCACCTTCGGCGGGAGGGAGGGGCCGACCACAAGGCTGAGGCCCACCATCGTGAGGATCAGGGCGGCAGGCGCAAGCAACGCTGCGCGCGATCGGATCTGCGCGAACATGGGCTGGGCTCCAGGACGCCGAGGTGGAGGTCTCCGGATGGTAACTCCAAGATGGCGCGGCGCCCGTGCCGGCTGTGGCTTTTCCGCTTCCGAATTGCGCAACAGCGTGGGCGTGGGCGAGGCAGCACCCCTCGCCCAGCCCCCTGGGCGCTACTTGTTCATGATGTGAACGGCCTGGCCCAGCGCCGCCTTGGCCGCCTCCATCACCGCCTCGCCCAGGGTGGGGTGCGGGTGGATGGTGAGGCCGATGTCGAGGGCCTCGGCGTCCATCTCCACGGCCAGGGCGGCCTCGGAGATGAGGTCGCTGGCGTGGGGCCCGATGATGGTGATGCCCAGCACGCGATCGTCGGCCTTGTCGACGATCACCTTCACGAAGCCGTCGGTCTCGCGGGTGGTGAGCGCCCGGCCGTTGGCGGCCCAGGGGAACTTGCCCACCTTGACCTGGAAGCCCTGGGCGATCGCCTCGTGCTCCTGCAGACCGGCGGTGGCGATCTCGGGATCGGTGAAGACGACGGCGGGCACGGTGCGGGCGTCGTTGAAGGCCTTGTGACCGGCGATCACCTCGGCCACGATCTCGCCCTCGTGGGTGGCCTTGTGGGCCAGCATCACGCCGGTGGCCACGTCGCCGATGGCGTAGACGCCCGGCACGCTGGTGCGCTGCTGCTTGTCGACCTTGATGTGCCGGCCGACCATCTCGACCTGGAGGTTGCCCAGGTCGTTGGAGTTCGGGAAGCGGCCCACCGTGACCAGGATCTTGTCGGCGGCGAGCTGCTTCTTCACGCCATCGGGGCCCTCCACGCTGAGCAGGGCGCCGTCTTCGCCCTCTTCCCAGCCGAGCGCCTTGGTCTTCAGCAGCACCTCGATGCCGCTCTTCTTGAGCTGGCGGGCCACGATCTTCACCACCTCGGGATCGAAGCCGGGCAGCACCTGGTCCATCATCTCGACGACGGTGACCTTGGCGCCGACCTTGTTCAGCATCTGGCCGAGCTCGAGGCCGATGTAGCCGCCGCCGATGACCACGAGGCGCCGGGGCACCTCGGTCAGGGCCAGGGCCTTGGTGGAGTCCATCACCCGGTCATCCTTGAAGGAGAAGCCCGGGATCTCGATCGGCCGGCTGCCGGTGGCGATGACGATGTGATCGGCGGTGACCCGCTTCACGCCCTCGGCGGTGGTGACGTCGAGGGTGTGGGCGTCGACGAACTTCGCCGTGCCGCTCATCATCGTGGCCTTGTTGCCCTTGAGCAGGGTGCGCACGCCGTCGGTCAGCTTCTTGACGATGCTGCCCTTCCACTGCTGGAGCTTGCCCATGTCGAGGGTGGCGCCGGCCGGCACGGTGATGCCCATCTCGGCCATGTGGTTGAGCTCTTCGTACTTCTTGCCGGCCGTGATGAGGGCCTTCGACGGGATGCAGCCGACGTTGAGGCAGACGCCGCCCCAGTCGCCGCGCTCGATGCAGAGGGTCTTCACGCCCAACTGGCCGAGGCGGATGGC
>JBEIQK010000572.1:0-4354 GCA_040376505.1 Alphaproteobacteria bacterium
AGGGGGGCGCCCCCTATGTCGCTGGCTGTCGGCTGCTCACCGGCGACGTGGTGGCCGCCTGCACTGGCGCCATCCGCGCCGGGGCCAGGGAGATCGTGATCTCCGAGGGCCACGCCAACATGCGGCACATCCTGCTCGAAGACCTGCCGGCCCAGGCCCGCCTCGTGCGCGGCCCGGCGCTCTGGCCCCAAAAGCCCCTCTGCCAGATCGCCGGCCTCGATGAGAGCTTCGACCTCGCCTTCTTCATCGGCTTTCACAGCCGGGCCGGCACCGTCGGCGGCCTGCTCAGTCACACCTGGGCCGGCGCCATCGTTCACGAGCTGCGATTGAACGGTCAGGTGCTCGGCGAGACGGCGATCAACGCCATCCTCTGCGGCAGCTTTGGCGTGCCGGTGGGGCTCGTGGCCGGCGCCGATGATCTCGTCGCCGAGGCCCAGGCCGACCTCGCCCGCTTCGGCCCCGTCGACTACGTTACCACCAAAAAGGCGCTTGGCTTCAACCTCGCCGAATGCTGGGGCCCCAAGGCCACCGGCCCCTGGCTGGAGCAGGCTGCCTTCGACGCCGCCCAGCGCTGGATGTCGGAGGGCCTGCGCCCCTGGGTGATCGCCGGGCCGGTGCGCGCCGAATTGGACTGCTACCGCCGCGAGATGGTCGACCGCATGCTGCTCGCCACGCCAGGCCTCCTCCGCAACGGCGATCGCGGGGTGGCCGTGGAGGCGGAGAGCGCCCGCAGCGCGCTCTCCACGCTCTGGCGCGCGATCACCGAGGCCTTCCACGAGCCGTCGGCCTGGCTCCGCTGAGCCGGGCCGGTCGCGCCGACCGCCGATCGCCATGGACGCCGCCGCCCGCCTGTCATAGAGCGTGCGGCCTCAGAAGTCCCCAGGCGGCGCCTCCCCGGCCCGACTGAGGGTTTCTATCGCCACCCTGTTTCGCTGGAATTGCGGGCATGTGCCCGCGCGCCTGGGGTCAGTCCCCAGTCACCAGCGGGAGGGGTCGAGAGGCGCACATGCCCAATCTTCTCGTTGTCGGCGCCCAGTGGGGTGATGAGGGGAAAGGCCGGGTGGTCGACCACCTCGCCCGCGACGCGAGCCACGCCATCCGCTTTGGCGGCGGCGCCAACGCCGGCCACACCCTGGTGGTCGACGGGCGCCGCGTGGTGCTGCACCTGATCCCCGCCGGGGCGCTGCAGCCCGGCTGCCGCGGGCTCATCGGCCAGGGCTGCGTGGCCGACCCGCTGGCGCTCTGCGGCGAGCTCGACGGCCTCGCCGCCGCCGGCATCCCGCACCAGCCCGACCGCATCGGCGTCTCCCCCCTCACCTTCGTTGTCACCCCCTTTCACCGCGCCCTGGATCGCGCCACCGGGGCGGCCATCGGCACCACCGGCCGCGGCATCGGGCCCTGCTACGCCGACAAGGTCGCGCGACGTGGCCTGCGTCTGGGCGAGCTGGTCGACGGCGCCGCCGCCGACATCCTGGCCACCCAGCGCGCCCAGGTCGCCGCCCTGCGGCCCGAGTTGGAGCTGCCGAGCGTCGAAGAAGCCCTGGCCAGCCTCCAGCCCGCCGCCCGGCGCCTCGCCCCCTATCTGGCCGATGTGACCAGCGAGATCGAGGCCGCCATGCGCCGAGACGAGGTCCTGCTCTTCGAGGGCGCCCAGGGCGCCGGCCTCGACCTGGACTTCGGCAGCTACCCCTTCGTCACCTCCTCCCACACTGGCGCTGGCGGCGTCTGCAACGGCGTCGGCCTCTGGGTCGACCTCCACCGCCGCGTCGGCGTGCTCAAGGCCTACGCCACCCGGGTCGGCCACGGGCCCTTCCCCACCGAGGATCACGGCGCCGCCGGTGATCACATCCGGGCCGTGGGTCGCGAGGTGGGCGCCACCACCGGCCGCCCCCGCCGCTGCGGCTGGCTCGACCTGCCGGCGCTCAAGGCGGCGGTGCGCTGGTCGGGGCTCACCGATCTGGTGGTCACCAAGCTCGACGTGCTGGCGGGCCTCGACGAGATCCCGGTCGCTGTCGAGCACGGCCCCAACGGGCCCCGCTACCAGCACTTCGCGGGCTTTGGCGACATCACCGGCGCCCGCACCTGGGCGGAGCTGCCCGCGGCAGCCCAGGCGCTGCTCACCTTCATCGAGGCCTCGCTCTCCACGCCCATCGCGCTGGTCACCGTCGGCGCCGAGCGCGGGGCGCAGATCCCCTTGCGGCCGCTGCCATGAGCGCATCCCGCGTCGGAGATCTCGATCGCAAGGCCCTCGCCAGCGCCGCCGCCGCGCGCTGGGCCGAGGCCAGCCAGGCCCTGCGCCGCGGCGAGCCCGGCGCCGCCGACCCGGCCCTCGCCAACCACTTCGCCCAGGTGAGCCAGATCAGCGGCCTGTCGATCGCCACCACCAGCGACGGCATCGGCACCAAGGTGGAGCTGGCCGAGCGCACCGGCGTCTACGATACGCTTGGCTTCGACCTGATGGCGATGGTGGTCGACGACCTCGCCGCCGCTGGCGCCACGCCCCTGTCGATCACCAACATCCTCGACGTCGACACCATCGATCCCGCCGTGGTCGACGACCTGATGCGCGGCCTCTTCGAGGCGGCCCGCACCGCCCGCGTGGCGGTGAGCGGCGGCGAGATCGCCGAGTTGGGCCCGCGCATCGGCGGCTACGGCGCCGGCATGCACTTCAACTGGTGCGCCACCGCCATCGGCTGGTTTCCGCCGGGTCACCCCCCCTTGAGCGGCGCCGCCCTCCAGGCCGGCGACCGCCTGATCGGCCTGCCCAGCCCCGGCTTTCGCAGCAATGGACTGACCTTGGCCCGCGGACTGCTCACCGAGCGCCATGGCGAGGACTGGCACACCGTGGACTGGCGGGGGCGCACCTGGGGGGCGCGCCTGCGCTGGCCGAGCCGCATCTACGCCCCGGCCCTGGTCGACCTGCGCGCTGCCCTGGGCCCCGATCTGCACGGCGCCGCCCACATCACCGGCGGGGGCATCCCCAACAAGCTGGGCCGGGTGCTGCGCGCCACCGGCCTGGGCGCCCAGATCTCCGATCCCCTGTCGCCCCCCCCTGAAATGGTCGAGCTGGGCGCCGGCCTCGACCCCATCACCCGCTGGCGGGCCTGGAACCAGGGCCACGGCATGATCCTGGCCCTGGCGGCCCACGCTGTTGATGCCGCGCTGGCCGCCTTGCGCGATCAGGGCCACGCGGCCGCGGTGATCGGCGAGGTCGTCTCCACCCCGGGCATCACCATCCAGCCCGCCGGCGCGCCGGCGATCCGCTTCGAGGCCACCCCATGAGCGCCCCGCCCTGCCTCGCCCTGTGCGCCGCCCCCGGCGTGGACGATCCAGCCGCCCTGGCCGCCTGGGCCCACCTCCGCGCCGCGGGTCTGTCGCACACGCCCACCCGCTACCGGCTGCTCCGGGCGGCCGAGCCCGTCGACGCCGCGGCCCTGCGCGCCTTTGGCGAGGCCCTGGCCGATCCCATCGCCGAGCAAGGGCAGGTCATCACGGCGGCCACCGAACTGCCCGGCGCCACCTTTGTCTACGTCGCCCTCCACCCCGGCCTCACCGATGACGAGGGCGCCGCCGCCGATCGGGCCTGGGGCTGGATCACCGGATCGCCCGCCCCCGCCTTCGCCGCCACCGTGCTCTGGGCCTTCGACGCCGCGCTGGCTCCCCTGGAGCGCGATCGCGCGGTCGCTGCCCTGCACAATCCCAATGTTCACGAGGCCGCCGCGGGGGGCGCCGACTTTGTCCTGCCGGCCCGGGCCCAGGTGGCCCTGCGCGGCAGCGGCCATGTCGAGGAGCTCCCCCTCGATGACCTCGACGAGGCCGGCCTCCTCGCCCTCTCCACCTCCCGGCAGTTGGGGCTCAGCCCCGACGAGCTGCGGGTGATCCAGGCCTGGTACCGCGACCCCGCCGTGGGCGCCGCCCGGGCCGCCGTGGGCCTGGGGCCCGCCACCGACGTCGAGCTGGAGGTCTTCGCCCAGACCTGGTCGGAGCACTGCAAGCACAAAGAATTCAACGCCCGCATCACCGTCGAAGATGCCCAGACCGGCGCCCAGCGGGTGGTCGACGGCCTCTTTCCCACCACCATCCAGGGCCCCACCCGCGAGGTCTGCGCCCGCCTCGCCGCCCGCGGCCAGGACTTCATCGTCACCGTCTTCTCCGACAACGCCGGCCTCGTGCGCATCGACGCCGACACCCACCTCGCGCTCAAGGTGGAGACCCACAACTCGCCCTCGGCCCTCGACCCCTACGGCGGCGCCATCACCGGCATCCTCGGCTGCGACCGCGACGCGCTCGGCACCGGCCGCGGCGGCGGGCGCCTGCTCTTCAACACCGACGTGCTCTGTTTTGGCCAGCCCGA
>JBEIQK010001108.1:0-1676 GCA_040376505.1 Alphaproteobacteria bacterium
CCCTGCACCGCCGCCAAGCGCGCCGCCGCCGCGGTTGCGCGGGCCTGTGCGCTGGCGAAGGCCAGCTCGGCCGCCTCCAGCTCCTGGGCCGAGACCACCGCCGGGTGCAGGGCGCGTGCCCGCTCCAGCCCTCGCGTCGCCGCCGCCAGCTCGGCCTGGGCCCCGGTCAGGGCCGCGTCGAGGCCGGCTCTGTCTGCATCGACGATCGGGGCCACCTCGGCGAGCAGCTCGCCCTGGGCCACCCGCCGCCCCACAAAGACCGGCGCCCGCAGCAGCAGCCGGCCCGACACCGGCGCGCTCAGCTCGGCTTCGGCCCCGCTCGCCGCCCGCAGCTCGCCGGTGGCCCGCACCCCAGACCGCAAGGGCGCTGCCACCGCCGGCGTGGTGGCGTAAACGGTCTTCCACTGGGACTCCTTGAGGTAGCCCACCGTGGCCTCGCCGGCCTCTTCGGGGGGCGCGTCGGCCGCCGCCGCCTCGGCCGTGGGGTAGACCACCACCGGGCCCACATCCACGGTGCCTTCGGCCGGGTGGCCAGACAGTCGCAGGGAGAGGGTGGCGGTGCCCGCGCGCTTGGGGGTGACGATCGGCTTCCAGATGCCGCTGCGGAGCAGGGTCTCGGCGGTGAAGGTCTCCTCGGCGCCGTCTTCAAAGCGCAAGGTGGCCACCACGCTGCCTTCGGTCACCCACACAAAGCGCGCCGGGTCGCGCGTGTCGGTGAAGTGGGCGATGAGGGGCGAGGCCATGCCCACCACGAAGGCGGGGTGCTCCATGAAGAGCTCGAGGCCGCCCTGGTAGAGGGTCACCGCCAGGTCGGGGCGCGGGTCTTCGGCCGCTTCGCCGTGGCCATGGCCGTGCCCATGGGCGCCGTCGCCCTCATGGGCGTGTTCATGCCCGCCGCAGGCGAGCGCAAGAAGGAGCAGGGGGAGGAGTCGGGGCATCCGACCTACTATCGCAGGTAGTAGGGCCGGTCAATCGCCCAGCAGCAGATGGGTCGCCGTCTCCACCGCGTGGTGCAGCGGCTCGGTCAGGGCCGCCGTCAGCCCCAACAGGGCCAGCGCCCCCGCCGGGAGCAGTCGGAGCCCGCGGGCCGGCGCGTGCCAGGCGGTACCGTTCAACAAGGCCCCAACCCGCCGGCTCAGCCGCGCGCCATCGAGCGACAGGGCCGAGGGGGCCTTCGGGAGCGACAGACGGGCCACCGCCACCAGGGCGCCGGCCAGGGCGAGGCCGCGCCCTTGGGCCGCCACCGCCGCGTCGGCCGCCTCTTCTGCCGCCGCCTCCCAGGTCGCCGCCGCCTGGGTTCCCAGGCCGGGCCAGGCGAAGAGACCGAACAGGGCGATCAGATCGCGGGTGAGCACGTCGCGCCGGCTCAGGTGGGCCCGCTCATGGGCGAGGGCGGCCTGGAGCAGCTCGGGCCCCAGGGCGGCCCGCAGGCGGGTGGAGATCAGCACCCGTGGACGGAGCACGCCGGCGGCATGACAGAGGACCACCGAGCCGTCAAGGCAGAGCACGTCGGGGCCCTCGTCGTCGGGCCGCCCCAGGCGCATCAGGGCCTGCAGATCGCGGGCGGCGTGGATGCGGTCGCGCAGGTGAACGGTGGCGCGCCCGACCAGGCTGAGCAGGCCAAGCGCCCCGATGATCTGCAGCGGCAGGGTGCCCTCGGCGGGGTGGGCGATGCA
>JBEIQK010000729.1:0-3347 GCA_040376505.1 Alphaproteobacteria bacterium
CCGGGCGGACAGTCGTGGCTCCGGATCGGGTCTTCGAGGTCGGTGCAGTGGGCGAGCCCTTTTCTACGCGAGGCCGCGCCGTCTTCGGGCTTGGTGGAGGACCAGACCTTCACCCCCTCCTCGTCGAGTTGCACGATCGTGCTCATCCCCACGCTCTCGACGAACTGAACGTACGCATGGAATTCCTCTTCGTCGGTCGCCACGCCGAGCGACCTCAAGGCCGCCTCTTGTCGCGGCTCTTTGGCCTCGGCGGACCCTCCCACACACAGAACCAGAACCAACCCCAGCAAACGCATCATGCCACCCTCAAACAATCGAGCAAAAACGCCAGCCCCACAACCGGCCCCGACAAACCAGCGCAACTGCACTGCGAAGGGTAGTAAAAAACTTGTCGCGATTAACCCTCGCAAAGCGCGGCCCGAACGCACCAAAGATCGCCGCAGCCATCGACAAACTGCTGATCATCTCGTTCTGGCAGCGCGTGAACGGGCTGCCGGCCCTCACCACACCCAGAGCCTTCCGCCCGGGCAGGAAGCGCGGGCCGCAGCATCGGGGTCATCTCGGCGCCACGGGTATGCGGCCCTGCGATTTGGGATAGTGCCCCGCCGGTCCAGCGGATCATTGCAGGAGAGAAAGAGTGGAGCACTACGCCGATCTCGCTGTCTTTGTGCGCATCGTCGACAACCAGGGCTTCGCCAAGGCGGCCACCTCGATGGGGGTCTCGCCGGCCCAGGTCAGCCGGACGCTCTCCCGCCTCGAGGATCGCCTGGGGGTGCGGCTGCTCAACCGCACCACCCGCCGCATCGCGCTCACCGAAGACGGCCAGGCCCTCTACGATCGCGCCCGCGCCTTGCTCAACGAGCTGGACGAGGCCGAGGCGGCCATCCGCGATCGCAGCGCCACCCTGCGCGGCACCCTGAAGGTGAGCCTGCCGGTGCACTTCGGCATCCACGTGCTCGCGCCGATCATCGCCCGCTTCGCCCACGCCCACCCGCACCTCTTCGTCGATCTCAGCTTCTCCGACCGGCGCATCGACCTGGTGGCCGATGGCTTCGACGTGGCCGTGCGCATCGGGCCGCTGTCCGACTCCAGCCTGATCGCCCGGCGCCTGGGCCAGACCCGCGTCTTCACCGCCGCTTCGCCCGCCTACCTCGCCGCCCGCGGCGTCCCGACCCACCCCGACCAGCTCGTGGGCCACGACTGTCTGCTCTACCGGCACGAAGGCACCGGCACCAACTGGCGCTTCACCGCCGGCGACGAGGACATCACGGTGCGGGTGACCGGCCGCATCGTCACCGACAACGGCGAGGCCCTGGTGGCGGCGGCCATCGCCGATCTGGGCATCGGCCGCTTCCCCGAGACCTTCGCCGGCGACGCGGTGCGCCGGGGGGCCCTGGTGCCCCTGCTCTCGGACTACGACGCCGTCATGCCGGTGTCGGCGGTCTACCCGCCCGGGCGCCACCTCACCCCCAAAGTGCGCGCCTTCGTCGACTTCCTGGCCAGCCAGTGCCTGGCGCGTCAAGGGGCCTGATGCGCGCGCTCCTCTGCCTGCTCCTGGCCTGTGACACCCCTTCCCGCCTGGGCCTCACCCCGGCCGGCTTCACCGAGGCCACGCCGCCCGCGGGGGTCGAGACCGGGCCGGCCCTCCCCGAGGCCGAGCCCGACGAGACGGTGGCGCGGGGCCCGGTGATCAACGAGCTCGGCGCCGACAACGACAGCCTCGCCATGACCGAGGCCGGCCAGACCGAGGACTGGGTGGAGCTCTACGGGGCCGGCGAGGCGGCGGTGGAACTGGCCGGCTGGCGCCTCATCGACGGCGACGGCCAGACCCTCCTCACCCTCTCGGGCAGCCTGGCGCCGGCCGGTCGCGCCCTCTTCTTCCTGCCCGACGGCCTGCCCGCCGCCGCCGGCAGCCTCAGCCTCGTCGACCCCACGAGCGCCGTCGCCGACCGCCTCTCCTGGGTGGACCTCTCCGATGATCGCGTGCGCGGGCGCTTCCCCGACGGCTCGGCCTACGTCGCCAATGGCCTCGCCGCCACGCCCGGGGGCCCCAACCCCTACGAGCCGGGCGATCCCAGCGATCCCAGCGCCGCCCTCTTCGACCCCACCCGCATCCTCCCCCTCGATCTGGTGCTCAGCGCCGCGGCCATCGACGCGCTCAACCGCTCGCCCTACGAAGAGGTGGCCGGCGCGCTCGGCGTCGGCGCGGTCTACCTCTCGCCGGTCGGCGTGCGCCTCAAGGGCCAGTGGGGCAGCCTGCGCGATCTCAACAGCAAGGCCGGCTTCAAGATCGATCTGAACGAATGGATCGAGGGCGGCGAGGTCCTCGGCGTGAAGATGCTCACGCTCAACTCCATGGTGCAAGACCCCAGCTTTGTGCACGAGCACCTCGCCTACACCCTCTTTCGCGACCTCGACGTGCCCACGCCGCGGGTCGGCTATGTCTGGCTCAGCCTGAACGGAGAGCCGCGCGGCCTCTACCTCAACGTCGAGACCCCAGACGACCGCCTGCTCGGGCGCTGGTTCGACGACGTCGAGGGCAACCTCTACGAAGGCGAGTACGGCCAGGACCTCACCGACGGCAGCTACACGGGCCTCGACCTCGATCAGCACGGCGAGCGCGGGGCTGAGCCCTACACCGATCTGGCGCCGCTGGTGGCCCTGCTGCAGACCAGCCCCAGCGAGGAGGCGGTGCCCGAGCTGGAGGCCTTGGTGGACGTAGACCGGGCCCTGATGGCCTTCGCGGTGGAGTCGCTCATCGGCCACTGGGACGGCTACCTCTTTTACCCCAACAACTTCCGCTTCTACGTCAATCCCACCGACGGCCGCGCCACCTACCTGCCCTGGGGCACCGACCAGACCTTTGACTGGTGGTCCGACCCCTACGCCCCCTCCGGCGCCCTGGCCCGCTGGATGCTCGCCGTGCCCAGCCTGCGCACCCGCTACGACTTCGCCCTCTGGGAGGCCGCCGAGGCGATGGACCGTCTCGCCCTCGACGAGGAGGCCCGCCAGACCTTCGCCCGCCTCGAAGCCTCCATCGCCGCAGACCCCTACAAGGAGGTCTCGCCCGAGACCGCCGCCGCCTACCTGGAGTCCTCCATCGCCTTCCTGGCGTCGCGCCCGGTCAGCCTGATCGACGATCTGTTTTAGTCGAGCGACTCGCAGACGAAGGTGTTGGCATAGCTGCACACCGCGTCGTTCCAGGCGTCGCCGCTCCACCGGGCCTGCGCGCAGTCCTCGCCGCCCGAGTCATTGGGCTCCCCGCTGGCCCAGTTGAGGTAGTCGGCCGGCTCGCCGTTGCTCCACACAAAGTCGCCTTCGGTGGTGGGGTCATTGAGGCCCATCCA
>JBEIQK010000575.1:0-4347 GCA_040376505.1 Alphaproteobacteria bacterium
GAGCTGGTGGAGATGGTGGAGCTGGCCCACCGCCTCGGGGTCGACCGCCTGGAGGTGGCCCACCTGACCGTGCTGGTCCCCGAGATGGAGGCTGAGAGCCTCGTCCACCACCCGGCCCTGGCCGACACCCACCTCGCCGCCGCGCGGGCCCGCGCCGACGCCCTGGGCCTGCGCCTCGCCCTCCCGCCGCAGATGGATGGCACAGCGCTGCCGGTGGCGCCGGGGGCCCGCCTGCGCCTCGCGGCCCAGGAGCTGGCCCAACTGAGCGGCAAGCGCCTGGGCCGCCTCGGGCGCACGGTGCTGGCCAAGGCGCGGGCGGCCCGCTGGTCGCTGGCGGCGGGGGGGCGGGTGCCCTGCCACTTCCTGCAGGGCGGCGTCTTCATCACCTTGGGGGGCGACGTGGCCCCCTGCCCGATGCCGGGGCGGCCCATCGTCGGCAACCTGCACGAGACCCCCTGGTCGGAGCTGTGGAACGGACCGGTGCTGACGGCGATGCGCGAGGGCTTTCTGCGCGGCGAGCCCTTCGCCTGCTGCCAGCACTGCAGCCAGAACCCGCACCAGTACAAGCCGGGCGATCCGCAGACGGCGCGACCGCGGGGCTATGGCCTGCTGGCCGAGCGTTGGGGCTGATGGGGTTTGCGACGCCCCGGGCCGTCCTCCCTGTGTCTTTGTAGCGAGAGGGCGCTTACAGAAGGCCGCCGTTTTGTTCGGCGGGGGAGGCTCCATGCTCCGTTCATCGTCCGCGCGTCTCCTGCTTTGTGGCCTCGCGCTGCCGGCCTGCGCCGACAAGGGGGGCCTCGCGGCGGCAGGAGAGGCCTACACGCTGCAGGCGATCTTTGTCTGTGACCCCCTCGAAGAAGGCGACCTGCTCTACCTCGCCGCCGACGTGCGCCCGGATCCCGCGCCCGATCAGGTCTGGGCGCGAATCGACGAAGACGTCGTCCCCCTGGCCTACGACGACGTGGACGAGGCCTGGTTTACCGAGCGGGAGGCCGCCTTGCTGGGCCTGAGCTGCGCCGACATCGGCGAGACGCGCGCCACCTTCGAAGCGGTGGTCGATGGGGAGGTCGTCGTCGACCGCGAGGTGACCCTGGAGGAGGCCGGACTGCCCTGAGGGCGCGTCAGCCCGGGGCGCGCTAGCCTACGCGGCCGTAGGTGTCGACCGTGGTGCTGGAGACGCCATCGGAGATCACCGTAGTCTCCACCATCAGGGCGTCGCCGTCGAGCTGAAAGCTGCGGGAGATGCGCGCGCCGTCGCGGGCCAGCTCCTGGCTCCAGCGGTCGTTGGCGCTGCTGACCACCCAGCTCTCCTTGGAGCCCTCGCCCAGGAGCAGGCGGCCCTCGATGGGGATGAGCTCGATGGTGGGCTCGAGGCTGCCCTGGGGGGCCGCGGGCGCCTTGGCGGCGCGGGCCCACTGACCGGCGATGGGCAGCACCGCGTCGTCATCATCGTCCGCCAGCGCCGCGGGGCCGAGGAGGCCGAGCGCAGCGGCGAGCACCATGGGATTGACTTTCAGCTTCATGCCTTGCCTTGTACACACGCTTGGGCCCTGGCCCAAGCGCCGGCTGCAAATTTCCTGCCGGGTGTGAGCCGCCGCCCAAGCCGGCTAAGAGGGCCGGCCCGGGAGCTGGGATGTCGCCCTTCGGTTTGATGCTGCTCGCCTGCGTCGCGCACAAGGAGGCTGCCCCCACGGCGCCGGCCGAGGTGCCCACGCCGGTGCTGCCCAGCCCCGACGCCCGCCGCTACGCCCTTGGCCTCACCAGCCCGCGCGACGTGCTGGTCGCCCGCTTCGTCGCCGAGGGGGCCCTGCCCTGGGAGGAGTCCCTCTCCGGCGCCGCCACCACCCTGGCCCTCGACCGCAGCCCGCCCAGCCTGCGCGCCGCGCGGTGGGCCGCGGTGCGGGCCGGCTACCCCTACCCGGTGGTTCACGTCATCTCGGGGCGGATGCCCGCCGGTGAGCTGCCCGGCGAGATGCTCCCCGCCTTGCAGCGCTCGCTCAAGCCCGGCGACCACCTCGGCCTCGTGCGGGCCCGCGACCTCAAGGACGACCGCTGGGTGGCGCTGATCGGCCGGCCGGTGGCCCGGGTCGAGCCCTTCTCCCGCGAATTGGGCCTGGGCGAGCCCCTTCAGCTCAGCGCCGAGGAGCCCGGCCGCTGGCTGCTGGTCTCGCCCACCGGCGCGCTGTTGGAGGGGGCGCTGCCGCTCGACCAGCCGCTCTCTGAGGATGGCGAGTGGTGGCTGGAGCTGCGCAGCGACGCCGGCCAGCCCTGGGTGGGCCTGCCGGTCTACGTGGCGATGCCCACCCCCAAAGGGCCGATCTTTGACGCCGGCGCGGCGCCCACCAGCCCGATCACCGCGGTGAACGAAGCCGGCCGCCTGCTCGGCGAGCTGCGCCAGGCCTTTGGCCTGCCCGGTCTCACCGTCGAGCCGGTGCTGCACAGCCTCGCCCGCTTGCCCCTGCAAGAAGCCTTGGAGGGGCGCTTTCGTCAGGCCGCCGCCGAGCAGCGCCTGCGCGGCGCGGGCTTCGTGGGAGGGCCGGTGGCCTCGCTCTCCTGCGTGGCCCCCACCGTGGTGGACTGCATCGAGGGCCTGCTCCAGCGGGCCGAAGACCGCAGTCGGCTGCTCGACCGGGGCAACCGGGTCTACGGCGGCGCGGCCGAGGTGAGCACCGATGGCCTCACCCTTGTGCTGCACCTCGCCTCGGAGTGAGCGTGTTGGGACTCTGGCTGCTCCTGCTGGCCTGCGCGCCCCACCCGACGGCGCGGGGCCCCCTCAAGGCGGAGGCCGAGGTGCGCTTTCGCCCCAGCGCGGCGCCGCCCCCCGAGGCGATGCCCCTGATGGAGGCCCACCCGGCGGCGGCCTGGGACAGCGGGCTGGCCACGGCGGCCCAGGAGGTGGCGGCGATGTCGGGCCGCGAGACCCGCATCGACCCGGTGCTGGCCTCGGCGGCGGCGGCGCGGGCGGGCTACCCGGGGCCGGCGCGCTTCATGCGCTACCTGACCGGCGGGGCCTTTCCCGCCGAGGCATCGGCCACCGTGGCGGCGCTGCCGGGCACGCTGGATGTGGGCCTCGCCCGCCGAACCTGGGGCGACGGCCTCACCTTGTGGATCATCGCCTGGGCACCCCGCACCCTGGAGCTCGACCCCTTGCCCCGCGACCTGCCCCTCGATCACGCCCTCTCCCTGCGGGTAGACGGCGCGATCCCCGGCGGCGAGGCGCGGCTCTACATCGCGCCGCCCGATGGGCCGGTGGAGGTATTGGGCCTGCGATCGGGCATCCCGCGCTGGGTCGACCGCTTTCATGTGCCCGGCGAGCACCGCATCGAGGTGGTGACGCCCAAGGCCGAAGGCGGCGAGGTGGCGCTGCTCTTCTCGGTCTTCGTCGGCGGGCCGCCGTCGGCGCCCAAGCCGATGCCGCCGGCCAGCCGGGTGGTCGAGAGCCCCATCGCCGCCGAGCAGCAGCTGTACGAGGCCCTCAACCGCCTGCGGCAGGAGCATGGGCTGCCGGCGGTGACGCGCTTCGCCCCCTTTGAGTCGCTGGCCCGCGAGCACTCCGCGCTGATGGCCGCCGAAGACACGCTCGGGCACCGCATCCCCGGCCTCACCAATGGGGTGGCCGAGAGGGCTGCGGCGCAGTTCCACCCCGGCGCCCGGCACCACGAGGATGTGGCCGCCGCCCCCAGCGCCGCCGAGGCCCTGGCGCTGATCGCCGACTCGCCGGGGCACCTCGCCAACCTGCTCTGCGTGCCCTGCACCCACGCTTCGATCGGCGTGGCGCTGGAGCCGGTCCTCGATCGGCCGCCGCGGCTCTTCGTCACGGTGGAGCTGTTGGAGCTTTACCAGGGCACCCCCCAACCGCTCGAACAGTGGAACCGGGCCCTTCCCGGGGCCCGGCCCTAGGGTAGGGGCGGCCATGCGCGTTTTGCTGGTGCAGGCCTTCACGGCCCTCGACATGGAGCTGGTCTACCCGATCGGCCTCGCCTCGCTGGCGGCCCACCTCGATGGGCACGAGGTCGCGATCTTCGACCTCAACCTGCACAAGGCCGACCCCTGGACGGCCCTGCGGGCGCGCCTGCGCGAACACCGGCCGGAGGTGGTGGGCATCAGCCTGCGCAACATGAAGGTGGGCATGCCCGGCTACCAGGGCGATGACTTTGGCCCCCAACAGGAGACGATCGAGGTGATCCGCGCCGCCGTCCCTGGCGTGCGGGTGGTGGCCGGGGGCACCGCCTTTTCGCTCTACGCCGAGGCGATGATGCAGCGGGTGCCGGCGATCGAGCTGGGCCTGTGGGGTGAGGGCGAGCATCGCTTCGCCGCGCTGCTCGACAAGCTCGATCGGCCCTGGGA
>JBEIQK010000269.1:0-7751 GCA_040376505.1 Alphaproteobacteria bacterium
CCCACCAGCCTGATCGAGGGCCCTGACGGCGACGCCAACTTCCGCCATGTCATCAAGCTGGCGGTGGGGCGCAGCGACAAGGGCAACCTGCGGGTGGGCACCTACGCCCGCGGCACCCACCGGGTGGTGCCGATCCCCGAGTGTCAGGTGACCACGCCGGTGCTGCGCGAGGTGATGAAGGTCATCGCGCACCATGTCATCGAGCTGGAGATCTACCCCTTCGAGACCGAGACCGACCGCGGCACCCTGCGCCACATCGTGGTGCGCCAGAGCCGGGTCGACGGAAAGGTGCTGGTGACGCTGGTCGTCGGCCGCACCAACCACCACGTTCGCGCCCTGGCCGACGCCATCGCGGCGGGCTCGGGCGCGGTGAGCGGGGTCTACCAGCACGTCAACGATCTGCCGGGCAACGCGATCTTCGCCCCGCCGATCGAGGGGGTGCCCCAGTTCGATCGCCTCGGCGGCGAGGGCACCATCGAAGAAGAGGTGGCCGGCCTCCGACTGCGCGTGGGCCCGGGCGACTTCTTCCAAACCAACCCCGGCCTCGCCGATCGCATCGTCCGCGACGTGATCGCCGACCTCGCCCCCTTCAAGAGCCATCCGGTGGTCGACCTCTACTGCGGGGTCGGCACCTTCACGCTGCCCCTGGCGCGTGAGCATGGCTGGGCGGTGGGCGTCGAAGAGGTGCCCGGCGCCATCGACCGCGCCGAGGAGAGCTGCCGGCTGCTGCACCTGCCCGCCGAGTTCCAGCGCGGCGCCGTCCTCGACCGCCTGCCCGAGATCGGCCGCCGCGTGGCGGGCCGCGGCCCGGTGGTGGTGGTCGATCCCGCGCGGCGTGGCCTCGAAGACAACGTGGTGGAGGGCATTCTGGCGCTTCAGCCCGCCCAGGTGGCCTACCTGTCCTGCAACCCGCGGGCCCTGGCCACCGATCTGCAGCGCTTTGTCGCCGCGGGCTGGTCGATCCGCGCGCTGCGGGCCTACGACATGTTCCCCCAGACGGCCCACGTCGAGCTGCTGGCCCTCCTCTCGCCGCCCACCCCGCCGGTGGTCACGGCCCGGGCGCCGCGCCGCAAGATCCTGCGCTAGCAGGCCTGTGGTACCCTGGGCGGCATGTGGATCCTCGCCGCTGCCGCCCTCGTTTCTTCCGCCCACGCCGCCGATGATCTGGCCTATGTCTTCGTGTCGCCCTTCCAGGCGCGCGACAGCGAGAGCCGGAGCCTCGCGCTGCAGCTCACGACCGCCCTCAACGAGGAGCTCGGCCGCCACAACGAGGTGCGGGCCATCCCCATCGAAAAGGTGGGGATGGTGCACGACACCCAGGCCGAGCTCTACGCCAGCTCCTGCCCGCCCAATGAGTTTGTCGGCTGCGCCTTTGTCCTCGGCGACACCGCCAACGCCAACTTCGCCATCGCCGGCGTGGTCGCGGCCGAGGGAGAGGGCAGCCGGGTGGAGGTGCACATCATCGATGTGTCCAGATCCGAAGACGTACTGTCCTTTCAGGTGGACATCGCCAGCGGGAGCCTCGACGCCGCCTTCACCGAAGGCGTCGTGCGGGTGCTGATCGCCACCGCCCAGGGAAAGACCGGTGCGGGCGGCGACATCCGGGCCGGCGACGAAGAAGAAGACGAGGCCCCGAAGGTGGACACCGCCGAGGCCAACCGTCAGCTCGCCCAACTCGACAAAGAGATCGGCGGCGTCAGCTCGGTGGACCGCCGCGAGGGCGCGCGCATCGAGCGGCCCAAGATCACCGAAGAGCAGCTCCTCTCCGACATGGGCAAGGAGGGCAGCAAGCCCTGGGAGCGGCTCAACATGAGCCCCCGCGAGTACCTGCGCTACCGCAACTCCGGCCTCAACCTCACCGAGTGGCGCCGCCGCAACATCGGCCGCAAGGGCCAGCTCCTGGCCCGGCCCCACATCGGCTTTCAGCGCGGGCCCGTCGACGCCGAGTACTACCTCCGCAGCGCCCTCTCCAGCGAGGATCTGTCCACGGTGGAGACCTATGCCTGGCAGTCGGCGGTCTCCAGCGGCGGCCTCAACCTCGGCGGGAGCGTGGGCTACGGCCTGCTGCCTGAGCTGGAGGTCGGCCTCACCGCGGGCTACATCGCCGGCCGCTACGAGCTCGACCAGCACACGGTCACCGAGGGTCAGCCCCCCAGCGTGGCCCCCGAGGCCCAGGACTTTGGCAACCCCAACCTCTATGTGGGCGTGCAGGCCCTTGGCGGCCTGATGCCGGCCTGGTCGATCCGCCCGGTGGTCGGCGCCCAGATCACCTACCTGGTCGGCAGCGCCGCCGACAGCGCGGTGACCTTCACGCCGGAGATGCCCACCTTCTCGGCCCCCACCTCGCTGCTGGTGGGCGGACTCTTTGGCGCCGAGGCCCGGCTGGGCAGCCGCGGCGACCTCTTCGTCCACGTCCCCCTCCAGGTGCTGGTGGGCGGCACGGGCGCCGAAGAGAGCCACGTCGGGCGCGGCTTCCTCGACAAGACCGAGGCCCCGCCGGCCCTGTCTACGGTGGGCGCCGGCCTCCTCGTGGGCTTTCAGCTCCGCTTCCTCGGTGAGCGGCCGGGCAAGACCCGCTTTGACCGCTACGAAGACGAAGGCTGGTAGCCCCTCGGCCCCTCGCTCAGGCCTCTTCGCCGCCGAGGTCTGACATCAGGGCGTAGGGAACAGGCCGGTTGCAGAAACTCACCTCAAGCTGGCCCCGAAGGTACCGATCCCGGAGATCGGCGACGTAGCGCTCGCGGGCCTGGGGGTCCGAAGGGGCGCGAAACGACGAGCACGAGGCGAAAGAACGGTCCAAGATGCGCTCCAGTCCAACAAGGTGCCCCCACCCCGCGTTCGGTGCGCTCTTTTGAGTCCTTCATCGCGTCGCATCGGGGGGATGATCACGCAACGGAAGACTTGAGGCGAAACTGAAGGCGCTTGATGCCCTGACCGCGGAGCTGACAAGCCCGTGACTCGGTGACACCGAGCTGAGCGCCGATCTCGCGCAGGGTCATGCCCTGGAGGTAGTACTGGGTGACGGCGAGGCGCTCCTTCTCGGGCAGGCACATCACCGCGTGCTCCACCTCGGCGCGGAGCTGACCGTCGAGCATGTTCTGCTCCATCGAGGGCTCGTTGCGCGGCAGGGTGTCGATCAGCGGGGTGGAGCCATCCTCGTGGGTGGTGGCGTCGAGGGAGACGAGGCGGTTGATGCGCGAGTCCTTCTCGATGGACTCCAGCTCGGCCATCGAGACCTCGAGCTTGGCGGCCATCTCCTCGCGGCTGGGGTCGCGGCCCAGCTGGAAGTGCAGCTCGGCGCGGGCCTTCTCGAGGCGGTTGTTCTTGCGGCGCACCGAGCGGGGGACCCAGTCGCCCGAGCGGAGGCTGTCGAACATCGAGCCGCTGATGCGGATCTCCGCGTAGTTCTTGAAGGGCACCCCACGGGAGGGATCGAAGCGGTCGATGGCATCAATGAGACCGAGCACGCCCACATTGACCAGCTCCTCGCCGTCCACCGAGGGGGGCAGGCGACGGGAGAGGCGGGCCGCGATCGTGCGGACCAGGGGGTAGTACTCGAGGATCAGGCTCTGGCGGTCGAAGGCGGCGCCGGTGGCGGGCGGGTTCTGGAAGAGGACATGGAGTGCGGGCTGTGCAGACATGCTCGTTTCCTCGGCGGTTCGGTGGGGGCTCGCCAAAGGACTCCGCAAAGGTCGTGCCAGGCCTCTACAGGGCTGTCTCCGGTCTTCCGGCGACAGTATCAGCCGCCGTTGCTTGTCGCGGGAGACAGCGTGGGCACGCGATCTCCGGCGACTGTGTCACCGCGGATGCCCGGCCCAGACCGCGCTAAGGAAGGCCCCTCTTTCTCCCTTGAGATAAAGAACGACCCCCTCCGACTCTCTCTGAAAAGAAAGAACGGGCTGTCTAGGTGCGCAGCACCTTGCGGAGCAGACGCCGCGTGAAGGCCGCCTCCGAGAGGAAGGCGAGGCGCACCTCATCGGGCTGCAGCTGCAAGCGCGCGCTGGTGATCGGCCCCAACTCCACGCCATCGGCCACCGCGCGCACCGGGCGCCGCTCCGGGCTCAGCACGTCGATCTCCACCACCGCCTCGGGGGGCAGCACCAGGGGCGGCAGCCGCGGGGCGTGGGGGCAGACCGGCGTGACCATCACCGCCCGCACCTGGGGGTGACAGGGCGGGCCGCCCGCCGAGTAGCTGTAGGCCGTGGAGCCCAGGGCGGTGGCCACCAGCAGCCCATCGCAGATCAGGCGGTCGACCATCGGCACCCCGTCGATCTTGACGTGCAGGTGCGCGCTCTGGCCGGTGCCGCGCTCCACATAGAGGTCGTTTACCGCCAGGGTGTGCAGCGGCCTGCCGTGGGGATCGAGCCCGCGCATGCCCAGGCGCGGAAAGCTGGTGACCGTCCAGCTTCGCTGGGCGAGGACCAGCGCCACGTCGGCGACATCGTCGGCGTCGTTGAGCAGAAAGCCGAGGTGGCCGGCGTTGAGCCCCAGGTAGGTGGGCCCCGCGCCCAACTCGCGGATGCAGCGCAGCATCCAGCCATCGCCGCCCACGACGAGGCAGAGGCTGTCGGGGAGCGTCTCGACGTCGAAGTAGGCCGCGAGCCGCTCGGCGAGGGCCGCGGCCCGGGGGTTGTGTGGATCGACCCGAACCATGGCCAGCCTCCGCGCCGGGGAGCATACAGCGCGGCCCCCTCGGGCGGGGGCCCAGGGTTAGGCCCGGCGCCCAGGAGGAGCCGTCGTGTCGCGCTTCATCAAGAGCCATGGCCTAGGCAACGACTACCTCGTCTCCGACGGCGCCCTGGCCCTCAGCCCGGCCCGGGTCGAGGCCCTGTGCGACCGCCACGAGGGCATCGGCGGCGACGGCATCCTGGAGGAGCTGCCCTCCACGCGCGCCGCCTATGGCCTGCGCATCTGGAACCCCGACGGCTCGCTCGCCGAGAAGAGCGGCAACGGCCTGCGCATCTTCGCGCGCTACCTCTTCGATCACCGCGGCGCCCCGCCCCTCTTCACGGTGGAGACCGCGGGCGGCCTCGTCACCTGCGCGATCGCCGACGACGGCAGCGTGGAGGTGGAGATGGGCTGGCCCACCTTTGAGCCGGCGGAGATCCCCTGCGCCCGCCCCCTGCGCCTCACCCCGATCGCGCTGCCCGATCGCACCCTCGCGCTGACGGCGGTGGGCATGGGCAACCCGCACTGCGTCGCCTTCTTCGACGAGCCCCTCGACGCCCTGCCCTGGGCGCAGTGGGGGGCGCTGCTCACCGATCACCCGCTCTTTCCCAACCGCACCAACGTGCAGTTTGCCCGCATCCTCAGCGATAACCTCGTCGAGCTGCGCATCTTCGAGCGTGGAGCGGGGCCCACCCGGGCCAGCGGGTCGAGCGCCTGCGCCGTGGTGGCCGTGGGGCAGGCCCTGGGGCGCCTCGGCCCGGCGGTGCAGGCCCAGATGCCCGGCGGATTGCTGCACCTGCGCCGCGGCGCCGACGGACAGCTCATTCAGCGCGGCCCGGTGGTGGAGGTCGGCGTCTTTTGCCTGTCCGCCGCGGCCGTGTCGGCCTTGCCGCCGGCTCTTTCGCCCACGCCGACGTGACAGACGCCCGCGCCAGGGTAAGGCCGCTGCGGAGAAGGGGCGCCCTTCCTGTCGCTTGACAGGGTTGGCGGACCCCCGGCAGGATAGGCCCACCGGCGCGCCACTCGGCGGCGGCGCCCCCCTCGGAGGAAGCCATGCGCGTGATGTTGATCCGCCCGCCCGCCCGCCACACCGTGGAGAGCGAGGTCCCCGAGGCCGTCGAGGCCGAGAACCTCTCCTACCCGCCGCTGGCCCTGCTGAGCATCGGGCAGTTCCTCCTGTCGCACAGCAAGCACGAGGTCACCATCCTCGACGCCCAGCTCGACAACCTCGACTACCCCGAGATGGAGTCGAAGATCCGCGCCTGGGGCCCCGATGTGGTGGGCATCACCGCCTTCACCGTGCAGCTCGTCGACGTGCACAACACCATCCAGTGCGCCAAGCGGGCAGGCGTGAAGCGCATCGTCCTCGGCGGGCCGCACATCATCGACTTCCCCCAGGAGTCGGTGGGCCTGCCCGGCGTCGACGCGGTGGTGAAGGGCGAGGGCCAGAAGCCCATGCTCGACCTGCTCGAGGTCTGGAGCCGCGGCGAAGAGGCCAAGGGCATCCCGGGCGTGATGGCCCACCCCGATGACCCCATCCCCACCGACGATGTCTACTTCTCCAATGACATGGACGAGTACCCCATCCTCGACCGGCGCCTCATCGAGTACGAGCGCTACTACGATGTCATGGGCAAGGGCGGCATCTTCACCACGATGATCAGCAGCCGCGGCTGCCCCTACCGCTGCACCTTCTGCAACACGCCGCGCCACCGCTACCGCGTGATGAGCCCCGAGCGGGTCTGCGACGAGATCAAGGCCTGCCTCGATCTGGGCATCAAAGAGATCTACTTCGTCGACGACACCTTCAACATCACCAACAAGCGCGTGATCGAGCTGTGCGACGCCATCCTGGCCCGCGACCTCAAGTTCAGCTGGACCGTGCGCTTCCGCGTGAAGGGCGTCGACCGCCCGATGCTCGAGAAGATGAAGGCCGCCGGCTGCTCCCGCATCCAGTTCGGCGTTGAGCAGGGCACCGAAGAGGGCCTGCTGCGCCTCAAGAAAGACGTGACCAGCCGCGAAATCGAGCACGCCTTCAAGCTCTGCCGCGAGGTGGGCATCCACACGGTGGCCTACTTCATGATCGGCACGCCGGTGGAGCGCACCCGCCAGGATGTGATGGACACCATCGACTACAGCATCCGGCTCAACCCCGACTTCGTCATGTACAACATCCTGACCCCCTTCCCGGGCACCACGCTGTACGACGAAGGCCTGCGCGACGGCGTCCTCGACATCCAGCCCTGGTTCCAGTTCATGCGGGCCCCCAATGAGGGCTTCAAGGCGCAGGTCTGGGACGAGCACTTCACCCGCGACGAGCTGCGCGACATGCTCGACACGGCCTACCGCCGCTTCTACTGGCGCCCGCGCTTTGTGGCCCGCAACCTGCTGCAGATCCGCAACGCCGCCGACTTCAAGCGAAAGGCCACCGCCGGCCTCCGCCTCCTCACCGGTTGAACGGAGCACCCCATGACGGCCCCCGACACTGCCGCCCCCCGGCGCTTCACCGTTGTGTTGATGACCATCTACAGCGTCGAGAACGCGGGAATCCGCTACGTCTCCGCGGCGCTGCAGCGTGAGGGCTTCGACACCCACATCATCTTCTTGCGCGACTGGGTGCACAACCGGCTCTCGATGCCCTCCGAGAAGGAGTTCGAGCTGGTGCTGCAGATCATCGCCGAGAAGAAGGCCGACCTGGTGGGCATCGGCTTCATGTCGAGCCTGTACCCGATGGCCCTGGAGGCCACCAAGCGGGTGAAGGGCCGCTTCCCGAGCCTGCCGGTGCTTTGGGGCGGCATCCACCCCACCTCCAGCCCCGACGAGTGCATCCAGGACGTCGACTACCTCTGCCAGGGTGAGGGCGAGGTGGCCGCCATCGACCTCTGCCGCGCTCTGCGCGACGGCGGCGACACCACCACCATCCCCAACATCTGGGCCAACAAGGCCGGCGTGATCTACAAGAACCCGCCGCGGCCGCTCATCCAAGACCTCGACTGGCTGCCCTACCCCGACACGGCCGATGAGAACAAGTTCTACATCGAGAAGGACCGCTACACCATCGAGGAGCCCTGGAAGCGCACCGC
>JBEIQK010001034.1:0-1926 GCA_040376505.1 Alphaproteobacteria bacterium
CGGCCGCGACGACAAGGGCACCTTCGCCGAGGGGCCAGCGCTGCTGGTCTACCGCACCAGCCGCGATCAGCGCGGCGCCCGCCGGGCCAGCGCCCCCCAACCTGGGCCCATCATCGCCCTCATCGACGGGCTGGCCACCGATCGCGCCGGCCGCACCGTGGAGCAACGCTGGCCCGCCGAGGGCGCCGCCGCCCTGCCGGAGCTGGAGGGGGCCTTCGCCCTGGCGGTCTGGGAGCGCGGGCCCCAGGTGCTCTGGCTCGCCCGCGACGCCGTCGGCTCCCGGCCGCTCTACTGGGCCCGCCAGGGGCGCCGCTTCGCCTTCGCCTCCGAGCTGCCGCCGCTGCTGCGCTTGTCCTGGGTGAGCCGCGACATCGCCGTGGAGCACCTCGCCGAGTACCTCTCCTTCCGCTACCTCCACGCGCCGCGCACCCTCATCCAGTCGGTGCGGGCCGTCCCCCCCGGCCATGTGCTGCGCGTCGATGCTTCGGGCGAGTCGCTGCGCCCCTGGTGGCAGGCCCCCTGGGCCGCCGTCGGCGCCCCCATCCCCAATGACAAAGCGCTGGTCGAACAGATCGACGGGGCGCTGGCCAGCGCCGTGCACCAGCGCGCCCGCGGCGCCGAGCCGGTCGCGGTGCTGGCCTCGGGCGGCCTCGACTCCAGCGCCATCCTCTTTCACGCCCGGGCCGTGCAGCCCAACCTCACGGCCTTCACGGTCTCGCTCAGCGACGACCCCACCGACGAGGCCCCCTTCGCCGCCCGCGTCGCCGCCGTGCTCAACGTCGAGCACCACCCCCTGCGCATCAGCCACAGCGCCATCATCGACGGGGTCGAGGCCGCCAGCCAGGGCATGGGCCAGCCCCTCCCCAGCGCCGCCGCGGTGCTCCAGCACGCCCTCTTCGCCCAGATCCGGCCGGTCGCCCGGGTGATCTTGAGCGGCGACGGCGGAGACGAGATCCTGGGCGGCCGCGGCCTCGACCAGATCGCCCGCCGCATCCGCCGGGCCCGCGCCCTGGGCCTCCTGCCGCCTCCGGCCCGCGACCTGCTGCGCGCCCTGGCCGATCGGGCCGGCCGCCACGATCTCGGCGCCACCGCCGGCACCTTTGGCCGCGACCGCAGCGTGGGGGGCTCGCGGGTCTTCCACTCGGCCGAGCGCTTCGCCCTGCTGCGCGATCCCGGCCTCGTGCGCCCCGGCATCCGCCGCACGGTGCTCGACCCCTTTTACCAGGAGGTCGACACCGACCCGATCAACGCGATCCTCCACGTCTGGCAGCGCGGCTGGCTGCCCGAAGACAGCCTCGCCCGCAGCGATCGGATGGGCGCCCTGGCCGGCGTCGACGTGCGCTACCCGCTCCTCGACCGCGCCGTGCTGCGCCAGTCGGCCGCCCTGCCCGGCGGCGCCAAGGTGCACGCCCGGGGCCTGGAATTCATCACCAAGTGGCCCCTGCGCAAGGCGATGGAGGCCCGCCTGCCCGCCCATCTGGTGCACCGGCCCAAGCGCTCGCTGCCGAACCCGCTCTCGGTCTGGCTGCGCACCGCCGGGGCCGACTTCCTGCGCGGGGCGGTGGAGGGCGTCTGCCAGGACGACGCCGACCTCTTCGTCCCGGCCCATGTGCGCGGCCTCGCCGCCGCCCACCTCGCCGGCACGGCCAACCACGGCCTCCAATTGTGGACCCTCACCCTCTTTCACCTCTGGCGAAAGAGCCTGGGCCGGAGCCTGCAGAGCGGATGAGCCGCGGCCGCCTCCTCCTCGGAGACAATGTCGCCGTCCTGCGCGCCCTGCACAGCGAGCTGGCAGCGGGCGTGCGGCTCGCCTACCTCGATCCGCCCTACAACATCGGGGTGGCCTCCGACCACTACGCCGACCGCCTCGCCCCCGCCGACTGGGCCGCCGCTTTTGGACAGACCCTCGACGCCCTGCTGCCGCTC
>JBEIQK010001074.1:0-1803 GCA_040376505.1 Alphaproteobacteria bacterium
ATCAGCTTCGCCGCCAACCTCACCTGCCTGATCCCGGCGATTGGCGGCGAGGAGGACGCACCGCCCACGCCGGCCCGGGTGGGTCTCGTCGAGATGCTGCGCCACTGGCTGCGCTTTCGCCTGGAGACCGTGCGCAAGCGCCTGCAATTTCAGCTGGAGCAGCTTCGCGAGCGCATCCACGTGCTCGACGGCTTCGCCATTGTCTTTGACGCCCTCGACGAGGCCATCCGCATCATCCGGGCCTCCGAAGGCCGACGCGACGCCACCGACAAGCTGATGAAGCGCTTTGGCCTCGACGAGGTGCAGACCGACGCCATCCTCGAGCTGCGCCTGCACCAGCTCGCCCGCCTCGCCATCGACCTCATCCGCGAGGAGCTGGCCGAGAAGCGGGCTGAGGCCGCCCGCCTGCAGGCCATCCTGGCTGAAGACCGGCGCCTGTGGCTCGAGGTTCGCCGCGAGCTGCGCGACATCAAGAAGGCCCATGGCGAGCCGCGCCGCACCGAGATCCTCGGCGCCGAGCTCGACACCGCCTACAACGAAGACGACTACATCGTCGCCGAAGACGCCTGGGTCATCGTCACCCGCGACGGCTGGGTGAAGCGCCAGGGCTCCTTTTCGGGCTTCGAGCGCCAGCGGGTGCGCGAAGGCGACACGGTGGGCTGGGTGGGCAAGGCCAGCACCCGGGCCACCGTCACCTTCTTCACCGATCAGGGCGGCGCCTACGCCCTGCGGGTGGACGAGCTGGCCGCCACCGCCGGCCACGGCGAGCCGGTGCAGCGTCACTTCAGCTTCGGCGACGGCGAGAAGCTGGTCGGCCTCGCCATCCACCACCCGTCCTGCCTGCCGCGGGTGCGCGAGACCCTGCTCGCCGCCGGCACCGACGAGGCCCCGGCACCGCCCCATGGCGTCGCCATCACCCGCCAGGGCCGGGTGCTGCGCTTCCCGCTGGTCACCCACAAGGAGCCCAGCAACAAGAACGGCCGCCGCTTTGCCCGCCTCGACGAGGTCAACGATGGCGTGGTCGCGGTGCACCTCTCCGACGGCGAAGAGCAGCTCTGCATCGCCACCACCCTCGGTCGGGCCCTCTGCTACCCCTTGACCGAGGTGCCGGTGGTGAAAGCGGCCGGCAAGGGTGTCGCCGCCATCAAGCTCGACGAGGGCGACACCGTCTTCGCCGCCGAGCTCTCCGTCCTGCCCGAAGAGGGCCCGGTGGTGCTCACCGCCATCGGCAAGGCCGAGGTGATCAGCCCCGCCCGCTTCGCCGGCGCCCGCGCCGCCAAGGGCAAGGCCCTGGTCAAGGCTGGACGCCTGCACAGTTGGCGGGTCAACCCCATCCGCCTCGAACCCCGTGAGAAGCCGCGCGCCGAGCGCAACGACGGCGAGGAGTGAGCAGCCATGGCCAGTCCGACCCCCACCGCCGCCTACGACGCCAGCAGCGTTGAGGCCTTGGAGCCGATGGAGCATGTCCGGCGCCGGCCGGGCATGTACATCGGCGGCACCGACAAGACCGGGCTGCACCACCTCGTGCGCGAGATCGTCGACAACGCGGTTGACGAGGCGATCAACGGGCATGCCCGCAAGATCGAGGTCACCGTCTTCCGAGACGGTCGAACCGTTCGGGTGGTCGACGATGGGCGCGGCATCCCGGTGGACATCCACCCCAAGCTCGGCAAGCCCGCGGTGGAGGTGATCCTCACCACCCTCTTCTCGGGCGCCAAGTTTGAGAACAAGTCCTACGCCACCTCCGGCGGCCTGCACGGCGTCGGATCGAGCGTGGTGAACGCGCTCTCCGAGCAGATGGCC
>JBEIQK010000922.1:0-2389 GCA_040376505.1 Alphaproteobacteria bacterium
GAGGCCGAAGAGGCCCGCCTGCGCAAGCGCTCCAGCGGGGCCGAGCTCGAAAAGCGGCTGCGGGCCGTGCGCCGCAACCACCTCGCCCTCCGCGCCGGGGCTGAGGGCTGCCTCGCCGAGGCCGAGCGACTCTCCAAGGTGGGCGCGCGGGCGGGTGGGGTGCTGAGCCGCCTGGGCCTCGGCGGAGACGCCGATCGGGTCGACGCCAGCGCGTTTTCGGCGCTCTCGGTGCGCCGCGAGGGGGCCCGCCTGGAGGTGGCCTGCGGCGGCGGACCCAGCGGCTACGGGCCCGTCGACGACGCGATGATCACCGAGATCGCCACTGGCTCCCTCGCCGTGGCCGAGCCCAGTGAGCTGCGGGTGGAGGGCCTGCGCCTGAGCCTGCTCGACGAGGTGCAGCGCAACGCCGATCGCCTCGCGCTGGTGCTGGCCAGCTCCGACCCCTACAGCTTCGAGGTGCTGCAACACCACCCCGATTACCGCGCGCTGCTGTCGATCCGCTACCTCGCGGCGATGGCCCACAAGCTCGGCGTGCAGGAGGAGATCCCCACGGTCCTCTCGATGCCGCTCGGCGCGGTCGACATCTCCCTGGAGGAGGCCGCCTCGATCTACCAGGGCTTCCTGGGCGGGCAGCGCTGGTCGGCGCCGGGCGAGCAGCTTGGCCCCAGCGCGGTCCCCGGCCTGCGGTCGAGCGTCGATGTGTCGGCGCCGGCCAGCCTCACCCAACTCATCGCCGAGATCCGCGATCGCGATGGGCAGGTGATCTACAAGGCCACGCCCGCGCCGGAGGTGGTGATGGACCCGGTCGCGGGCCGCCTGCTCGGCGACGCGATGCGCAACGTCGTGCTCTACGGCACCGGCCAGCGGGCGCGCAGCGTCAAGCTAGGCTCGGCGGTGGTGCCGGTGGCCGGCAAGACCGGCACCACCAATGGCTTCAAGAACGCCGCCTTCTGCGGCTTCATCCCGCGGGCCCGCGCCGAGGGCTGGTCGTGGGGGGAGGGCTTCACCCTGGCCGCCTATGTGGGCTTCGACGACAACCGGCCGATGACCCGCGGCAGCGTGCGGGTGGCCGGCGCGGCGGGGGCCTTGCCGGCCTGGGTGGCCCTGGCTCAGGGCCTCGCCGATCGCGGCCTGCTCGGCGCCGCCGCCCCCGCCGACCCCGAGTGGGCGGTGGAAGAAGGCTTTCGCCTGCTGCCCGTGGACCCCGAAGCCGGTGGACTGCCGGTCGCAGAAGGCGGCTCGGCCACGATCCTGATCAAGGTCGAGGAGCGGCTGCTGGGTGAGGCGAACGATCCGCAGCGTCGCATCGTGCTCCTCCGAAACCCCGCTCCCGCCGTGCCGATCGCACCCCCCGGCAGCCCGCCCGCGGCGCCGGTGGAGGCTCCGCTGCCCGAGGAGGCGGCGCCTGCGCCGGTGGAACTGCCCGAGGGGTCCACCCCCAACGCGCCCCCCGCCACCCCACCCGACGAGGCGGCGCCGGTCACCGACACCGGCGTCCTCGATCCGCGGATCGCGCCGCGCTAGGGGGCCTGCATGCGCGCGATCCTGCTTGGAATCACCCTCTCCCTCAACGCCTGCGTGGTGAAGTCACCCGGCGCGGTGCCCCCGCCGGTGGGCGCGTTGGCGGCCCCCTCGCCGGCCTTGGACGCCCAGCGCCTCGCCGCCGAGGCTCTCGCCGAGAAGGTCGACGGCGTCGATGCCCGAGACCGCCTCGCCCTCCTGCGAGACCTCCTGGTCGACGGCCAGCGCAGCGGCCCAGAGGCCCAGGCCCTGCTTGCCCGCTACGCAGACGCGCTGCTTGGGGTGGAGTCACGGGCCGTGCCCCAGGAGGCCCCGACGGTGCCGCTCGGGGCGGAGGGCGCCGTCTTTGTAGAGCCTGGGCTGATCACCGAGGGTGTGGTGCTGGCGGTCGCGCCGAAGCCCGCCGCGCCCGCGCCGGTGCGCGACCCGCGCGAGGAGGCCACCGCTGCGATGGCGGCCCAGGACCCGGCCCGCGCCCTGGCTGCCCTGGCCGCCTGCGCGGAGGGTGGCTGTGATGCCGATCTGATGCGGCTCTACGCCTGGGCCCAGCAACGCACGATCGCCAGCACCCGCTCGGCGGTGGCCCGCCTGCGCAAGGAGGCGGCAGACGAGCCCGATGAGGTCGTGCGCCTCGACATGCTGGCCACCGCCGAGGCCGACCTGGAGTCCCTGCTGGCGCGCTTTCCCAAGGCCGAGGAGGCCCCGGCGATCCTCGCCGAGCGCGACGCCGTGCGCGCCGAGCGGCTCGCCTTGACGCCGGCGCCCTGAGTGCGGCTGGGCCTGCTCCTCGCCTGCCTGGGCGCGGTCCTGGGGGCCACAGGCGTCTTTGTCGGGCTGGCGCGGCCGGAAGCGCTGGCGGATCGCCTCC
>JBEIQK010000623.1:0-4028 GCA_040376505.1 Alphaproteobacteria bacterium
GGGGGCTGCGGGGGGGGGCGGGGGGGCGCGGGCGCGCGCGCCGGGGGGCCGGTTGGCGCCCCCCCCCGGGGCCAAACGGTGCCGGCGGGGGGGGGGGGGGGGCTCGGCGCTGTCGAGGGGTTCGGCGGTGTCTCCCTCGGGCAGCGCGCTGTCTTCTTCGGGCAGCGCGCTGTCGTCGATCGCCTCGGTCTGCGGAGCTCCCTTTGAGGTGGTGCAGGCCAGGGCGAGCAGGAGGAGGGAGCGGGCGACGGGCATGGGCACCTCGGCGGCCAAGGGTACCCGAACGGTGGGTGCTCTGTACAGCCAGGGGCGGGCGGGCGGACGGTGACAGTGGGGGGCTTGCCGCAGGCGGCTGGGGGTTTTACCCAGGGGCGGCTGGCGGTGACGCTGGTGGTGGGGACCCGTGGCGGAATGGCATACGCGCCGGACTTAAAATCCGGGTCAGTTTGTGGGTTCGACTCCCACCGGGTCTACCTTTGCTTGGGTGGATTCGGACGAGGAAAGGCTGAAAGGTGGCGATCGACCGATGGATCTCTTGTTTCGGGGGCTCCTCCCCTTGATGCCCGGAGCGGAGGTGTCACCTGCGCTTTCGCTTCGAGACGACCGCGAGCGCGCTCGGGTCGCCGAGGCCTTTGTGGGGGACGATCCAGATGACGCAGGGTCGCAGGTGCATGATGTGCTCGTGGTTGTGCTGTTTCCCGCGCTCCGCGCCTGAGAGGCTGTGGTGGCGGCGCTGGAGGCCCGCCGGATGCAACTTCGGGCCGAGGACGCCTCCTTTGGCGACGCCCTGACCCAACTGGCCTGGACCCTGCGCCAGCCGAGCGGCGCGCCGACCTCGCTGGGGCCGGTGCCGGGGCGCCCTGCACCGAAGGGCTGGCGGCGGACTTGGAGTTGGCGCTGAAGGTGCGTCGGGTGCGCGGCGATGTTGAGCGGCGCGCGGACTTGGCGGTGGCGACGTCGCGGCTTGGGGGGGGGCGCGCGAGGACGCAGCGCGGGGGCGCGCGAGGACGCGGCGCAGGGCGCGTCCAGGCGGCGGCGGCGAAGGGGGCGCGGGATGCGCATGCGTTAGTGGGTCCGGGGTGGCGCCGCGCTCCTTGCCGACCTTCCCGCGGCGGAGGCGGGCCTCGGCGAGGCCGACCGCGCCGCCGACAACCTCGCCGACCTGCCTATCAACGACCCGCGCACCCCCCTTCCGCGCCGCAGCCAGGCTCAGCACATCGCCGGAATGGCCTGGGCGGACCTGGGCTTGGCGATCGCGGCCCGTGAGAAGCTCCGTGTGGCCGGCCGCATGGCCATGAGCCGTGGCTTTCGCATCTGGGCCCTGGACAGCCGCCTCGCTTGCTGCCGCTCTGCGACGGCGAAGAGCAGGTGGCCGCGTGGGCGGAGGCGACGGCATTGGCGCAGGATATCGCCGAGGGCCTGCCGGCGGAGCGCCTGGCGGCCTGGTGGGCGCGGGCGGGGGCTGAGGGGCTGAGGGGCTGAGGGGTGGACAGTTCGGCTTGATGCGCACCGATTGTCTCGCCCGGCGCGACCGACGGTGTGGGCGGCGGATCATGCGTCCAAGCCGCTTCGCGAACAGAAGTAGTTAGCGAAGCTGCCGTCACCGGGAGACGGAGCGTTTACCGGGGAGCGCCCCTTCTCGGGCGAGGCGCCAGCCGAGCGGAGTGAGGAGATGGACACGGTTGACGGGCCACGAGGACCCAAACCACCACCCCTCCGCCCGGTCACCCACGCCCTCGATCCGCGCCCCCACAGCCCGTCCAGCCACCCCCCATCACCCCCAATGACACAGCCCAACACCACCCCCGCCGTGCGGTACACTCCAGGCCGGAGGCGCCATGCTCCTGCTCCTGCTCGCCTGTACGGACAGCACCCTCTCCAAGTTCCAGTCCGAGCCCACCGCCGCCATCGTGTACCCCACCGACGGCGCCACGCTCCCCGCCGAGGCCCCCCTCACCCTGCGCGGCGCCGCCGCCGACGCCGACAGCGCCCCCACCGCCCTCAGCGCCCGGTGGACCCTCAACGGCGCCGAGGTCTGCGCCGAGGCCCCCGCCGAAGACGGCCTCACCACCTGCACCCTCCGCCTCGGCGAGGGCGCCCAGGCCATCGGCCTGGAGGTCCGCGACCCCGGCGGCGCGCTGGCCAGCACCGCCATCGACGTGGTCGCCCAGGCCGAGATCCCCCTCCTGGCCCAGATCGACGCCCCCGCCGCCGACACCCGCATCGACCTCGGCGAGCCCCTGGCCCTGCAGGGCACCATCGCCGGCGAGGCCCCCCTCACCCTGCGCTGGGAGAGCGATGTCGACGGACTCCTCGGCGAAGAGGAAGGCCGCAGCGGCGGCAGCACCAGCGCCCTGGCCGAGGCCCTCTCCGGCGGCGCCCACACGCTGAGCCTCACGGTCACCGACGCCAGCGGCGCCAGCCAGTCCGACGCCGTGCGCATCGCCGTCAACCGGCCGCCCGACCGCCCCAGCGTGACCCTCAGCCCCAGCGCCCCCACCGGCATCGACGGCCTGCTGGCCTCCCACAGCGCCGCCGATCCAGACGGCGACGCCCTCACCTTCAGCTATCTGTGGACCGTGGACGGCAGCCCCACCGTCTACACCGGCGCCGAGATCCCCGCCGGCAGCCTCGCCAAGGGGCAGCTTTGGGCCGTCTCGGTGGCCGCCTTTGACGGCCGGCTGTGGAGCGAGGCGGGCGCCGCCGAGGTGCGGGTGATCAACACCGCGCCCACCGTAGACGGTCTCACCCTGCGCCCCGATCCGGCGGTCGCTGGCGACAGCCTCGGGGCCTCGGCCACCGGCGCAGACCTCGACGGCGACGCCGTCACCCTCACCTACCGCTGGAGCGTAAACGGAAGCAGCGCCGCCACCGGCCCCAGCCTGTCCACGGCCCTCGTACACGGCGATGTGGTGGAGGTGAGCGTCACCCCCGACGATGGCACCACCCTCGGCGCGCCCCGCTCGGCCAGCCTGACCGTCGGAAACACCGCGCCCACCCTCAGCGCCACCCTCCTGCCGGCGAGCCCGGCGGCCGGTGAGGCCCTCACCTGTGTGCTCGGCGCCAGCGACGTCGACGGCGAGGCCCTCACCGCCACGCTGTCCTGGACGGTGGACGGGGTGGCCTGGACGGGCAGCACGGCCACCACCACCTGGACGGGCGACACAATCCCCGCTGGGGAGGCCCAGGGCGGCGAGGTCTGGACCTGCACGGCCACGGTGTCGGATGGGCTCGCCAGCGCCAGCGCCGCGGCCAGCGTGACCCTGGCCTGGCCCCTGCCCAACTGGGCGGCACTGCAGACCTTCGACTCGCTCGCCATCAAGATCCGTGGCGAGAACGTGGACGATGAGGCCGGCCTGTCGGGGGCCTTTGTCACCGACATCGATGGCGACGGCGCCGAGGAGGTGCTGGCCCCCGCGCCCTTTGCCGACCCCACCGGCAGCTACGCCGGGCAGGTGGGACTGTTCTACAGCAGCGGACTCACCGCCAACACCACCATTAGCGCCGCCGACGTGCTGCTGACCGGCGAGTCCCTGGCCAACTACGCCGGCATCACCACCGCCGACCTGGGCGACCTGGACGGTGACGGGATGGGCGACTTCGCCATCGGCGCCTATGGCGGCGCGGGGTGGAAGGGGCGAGTCTACACGGTCTTCGGCGGCGATCTGTCTGCGGGGACCGCCTCGCTCTCCACCGCCCGGCACCACATCGATGGGCCCACCGCCGGCTACTTTGGCAGCGGCCTCGCCGCCGTCGGAGACCTCGACGGCGACGGCCTCACCGAGCTGCTGGTGGGGGCCAGCGCCCTGTCGAGCGGGTCGTACACCAACAATGGCGCGGTCTATCTGTTCACCGGCGCGCAGCTGGCCGCGGGCTCCGCCACCAGCGCGTCGAGCGCCGGCTGGTCGATCCTCGGCACCACCACCAAACACTTCATCGGTCGGGCCCTGGACAGCGTCGGCGACCTCGACGGCGACGGCCTGCCCGACCTCGGCATCGGCGATGAGTGGCCGGCCGGCTACACCGAC
>JBEIQK010000951.1:0-2293 GCA_040376505.1 Alphaproteobacteria bacterium
ACGCCCTCGACGAAGGCGTGGTGGGCCGGGCTGATCAGGGCGCGCAGCTTCTGTTCATCCCACTCCTCGCCCTTGCCGGCGTAGGACATCGGCATCACCGTGTCGACGCCATAAGGCTTGCCGCCGATGTGGGCGTCGATCCAGCACAGGGCCTCCTCCAGCGCCTCGGGGCTCAGGTTGATGGCCCCCAGGACCCCCATGCCGCCGGCGCGGCTCACCTCCACCACCACCTCCTTGCTGCGGGTGAAGGCGAAGATCGGGGCGGTGAGGCCAAACTGTTCAGCCAGCGGCGTGCGCATCATCGGAGACTCCAGGCGGGTTCAGGCGCCGTAGACAGGGGCGGGCTTGGGGGCCTCGGCGAGCAGGGAATCGAGGGCGGGGCCGATCTCCTCGGGGCTCCAGCGGGCCGGGCGCTCCACCTGGGGCCCCGCCATGTAGCCCGTGGCGACGCTGATCTTGCCGCCCTGCACCTCAAAGACGCGACCGTTCACATGCCGGCTGTGGGCCGAGCCCAGCCAGACCAGCAGGGGGCTCACATTGGCCGGGTCCCAGGCGTCAAAGCCCTCTTCGGGGGCCTTCATCATGGCGGCGAAGGGGCCCTCGGTCATGCGCGTGCGGGCGGCCGGCGCGATGGCATTGGCGGTGATGCCGTAGCGGTCGAGCTCAGCGGCCTGCACCAGGGTGAGCGCGGCGATGCCGCCCTTGGCGGCGCTGTAGGCCGACTGGCCCACGCTGCCCTGCAGGCCCGCCCCCGAGGTGGTGTTGAGGATGCGGGCATTGGGGGTGCGGCCGGCCTTGCCCTCGGCCCGCCAGTGGGTGGTGGCCTGGCGGGAGAGACAGTAGTGACCGCGCAGGTGCACCCGCATCACGGCGTCCCACTCGTCGACGGTGGAGGAGACAAACATGCGGTCGCGCAGGATGCCGGCGTTGTTGACCACCACGTCGAGGCGGCCAAAGGCGGCGAGGGTGGCCTGCACCAGGGCGCCGCTGGCCTCCCAGTCGGTGATGTCGTGGGTGCTGGCCAGGGCGACGCCGCCGGCGGCCTCGATCTCGGTCACCACCGCCTGGGCTGGCTCGTCGGACTGACCCACGCCGTTGCCGGCGGCGCCGATGTCATTGACGACCACCTTGGCGCCGGCGGCGGCGAATGCGAGGGCGTGGGCGCGGCCGAGGCCACGGCCCGCGCCGGTGATGATGACCACGCGGTCTTGGCAGATCATGTCGACTCCGGAGCGATGCGCAAGAAGGCCGGCCACTCGCCGCCCCCGTCGAGGACGAGGCTGGCGCCGCTGACATAGGCCGCCTCCGGGCTGGCGAGCCAGCGCACGGCGGCGGCGACCTCGTCGGGGGTGCCGAAGCGGCCGAGGGGGACGGTGGCCGCCATTGCGGCGGCCTGGGGGTAGTGGGCGGCGGCCTCGGGGGTGGCGATGAGGCCGGGAGTGACGGCCACCACCCGAACCTTTGGGGCCCACTCCACCGCGGTGGTGCGGGTGAGGTTGAGCAGGCCAGCCTTGGCGGCCCCATAGGCGGCGGTGGTGGGGCTCGGCCGGGTGCCGCTGACGCTGGCGACGTTGACGATCACGCCGCCGGTGGCCTGTCGCTGCATCACGGCGTTGGCCGCCTGGCCCAGGATGAGGGGGGCCAGCAGGTTCAGTCGCAGGATCGACTCGCTGAAGCGGGGACTGACCGTGGCGCTGTCGGCGGGGGGCGAGCCGCCGGCGTTGTTGACCAGCACATCGAGTCGCCCGTGGGCGGCCACCACCGCCTCGATGAGCGACTGGGCCTGGGCGGGATCGCGCACATCGGCGGCGAAGAAGGGGAAGACGCCGGTCTCGGGCGCCTTGCGGGCCGAGACCACCACCGTGTCACCCTGGGCGGCGAAGGCCTGGGCGATGGCGAGGCCGATGCCCCGGGTGCCGCCGGTGACGAGGACGACCCGGCTCATGGCGCATCCGTGGACAGATGAAACTCCATCCAGACCTGCACCACCGGCGCGCCGGCCTCATCGGTGGCGACCAGCGCCAGATCGACCTCGTCGTGGGTCTCCGCTGCCCGCACCGCGGTCACCCGCCCCGAGAGGGTCAGCGTCATGCCCGGAAAACAAGGCTTGAGCCAGCGGATGCGGGTGCGGCGCACACCCTGGGGGCCGAGCCAGTCGGTGGCCCAGGCGCAGAGCGCGCCGGCGGAGAACATCCCCACGGCCAGCGGCGCCGGGTAGCCCGAGGCCTTGGCGAAGGGCTCATCGTGATGAATCGGGTTCATGTCGCCGCTCGCACCCTGGTAGCGCACAAAG
>JBEIQK010000947.1:0-2318 GCA_040376505.1 Alphaproteobacteria bacterium
CGCCGCCGCCGCCCTCCCACAAGCCGACGATGGCGCGCCCGGCGAGCAAGGCCCTGGTCGAAGCCCGGGAGCAGATCGCGGGCCAGCTCCGGCGGGCCCGACAGCACTACGATCAAGCCCGCGCCGATCTCGACGCTGGCAACATCCAAAAGGCGGCCAGCAACCTGCAGCTCGCGCTCACCTACGACCCCAAAAACGCCGACATCGCCGCCCTCGCCGCCAAGGTGCAGCGGGAGAGCCGCAAGGCCCAAGCCGGCTCCTTCATCAGCCAGGCCGAGGGGGCCGAGAGCTTCGCCAATTTCCGCGAGGCGCTGTCGCTGTACCGCAAGGCCATCGACTACGGCACCGAGAACGCCAAGGCCTTCGTGCGGGCCGCCAGCCTGATCAAGAAGGTCGAAGAGGGCGATCAGCGCCGCCTGATGCTCGATCTGCTGCGCAAGGCCGTCAAGTACGAGCCCGATCAGCCCGACTATCGCGTGGCGCTCGGCAACCTCTACGCCGACCTCGACATGCAGCTCAACGCCCGCCGTGAGTACGACCACGCCCTGCGCGTGAAGAAGGACCACGCCGAGGCCAAGGAGGCGATCAAGCGCCTCAGCAACAAAAAGCCTTGACGGCCTTGGGGGAGTGCCATAGAAGCGGCGGCGTTGGGTCGCTAGCTCAGTTGGCAGAGCACCGGCCTTTTAAGCCGAGGGCCACAGGTTCAAGTCCTGTGCGACCCACTCCCCTCTGGCAGATTTCGTTCCTTGATCCCATCGTCTAGTCAGGCCTAGGACACCGGGTTTTCATCCCGGCGACACGGGTTCGAATCCCGTTGGGATCACCATTACCCCCCACGACTGCTTCGGCAGCGTGGGGGTTTTTGTTTTGGGCCGCGCGCAGGCGGCGCGCTCGATGCCTGGCTCGTCCTTGGCGCCGAGGAGCCACGCGGGTCGGGTGGGGAGCGCTTTGTGCTGCAGGGCGTCCCCAGGTGATGCGCGGGCCTTCGGCCTTGGGGCCGTCACCCATCCTGCGCCGATCTCGCCTCAGGCCCCGTGCAGGGCAGCGGCGAGCAGGGGCAGGCTGCGGTCCCAGCGGAAGGCCGTGCCGCGGTGGCCCCCCTTGAATTCCTCGTGCTGGTGCGCCACGCCGGCCCTCTGAAGGCCCGCAGCGAAGCGACGCGCGCCGAGGTGCAGGTGGTGCTCGTCGCGATCGCCCGCGTCGAGGAAGAGCAGGCGCAGCCGGCCGAGGGCCTCGGCGGCAGCCGGATCTTCAGCGAGGCGCACCACCGGATCAAAGCGCCGCCAGGACTGGTAGACCGCGAAGTCGATGGCCCCGGTCTCCAGATCGAAGGGCAGGGGGCCGGGGAAGCCGTCGGGGCCGACGTAGCCGTCGGGCCCATAGGCCGCGCAGAGGCAGAGCAGCGACAGGGCCGCGAAGTCCGAAGCGCCGGTGCGCTCTTTCGCCCAAAAGGCGCGGACGAAGGCCATCGGGCCGCCGGCTTCGCGGAGGGCGCCCAGGGCGGCGGGCAGCTCGGCCCAGTAGGCGAGGTCAAAGCCCATGTCGCCCGCGTGGCTCACCACCGCCGAGAAGATGCCCGGCGCCTCCATCGCGAGGTGCAGGGCGCCAAAGCCCCCCGAGCTGCGGCCGGCGAGGCCCCAGACGCCGGTGGTGCGAAAGCGGCGATCGAGGAAGGGCCGCAGCTCGTGGACGAGGAAGCTGGCGTAGGCGCCGATCCCGGAGGAGTCGACGAATTGTGATCCGCCGAGGCGGGTCATCACCTCGGGCATCACGGCGAGGAAGGGCGGGCAGCCGGCCTCGATCAGGGCGTCGATGCGGCTCGCCATCGAGACCTCGGAGAGGCCGCGGGCCAGCATCGCCTCGCCGGTGCTGGCCTAGGCCGGCAGCAGGAGGACGACGGGGTAGCGGCGGCTCTTGTCGCGCTCGTAGCCAGGCGGCGTGTAGATGTGGACGTCGCGGTGGACCGGGTCGCCCCAAGGATTGCCAGCAAGCGCGCGGCTCACCATGTCGAGGACGCGGACGTGGCCACGCTGGTAGGGGGCGAGGTTCGGAAAGGGGCTGGGCATCGGTCTACCGGAGGAGGAGGGCGCCCAGGCCCATCGCGCCGAGCACGACGAGGGCGGGGTGGACGCGCAGGGAGAGGGCGAGGAGGGCGGCCAGGGCCAGGAGCACGGCGGGCAGGCCGCCTTTGAGGCTCTCCGGGCCCAGATCGAGGGCCGACCAGAGGATCATCGCGATCATCACGGGCTTGAGGCCGGCCAGGGCGCCGGCGCCGGCCGGGTGGCTGCGCAGGCGCAGCAGCAGCGCGGCGGCGGCGA
>JBEIQK010000542.1:0-4577 GCA_040376505.1 Alphaproteobacteria bacterium
CCCTCACGATCCAATCTGCACCTTAGTATGGATGCCTGTGGTGTCACACGCGGATCGACTCCAGAGCCTGCACACTAACCAGCGAGCAGGCCTATTTCGAGTCGCAGGCGCCCGGCCGGCCGGGCCCCCCGCGGCCTGCGGTAGAATCCCCGCCCCTGGAGGACCCCCATGGCCGCTGACCCCCTCGCCGAGGCGCCGCCGCCCCGCAGCCCCCTCGCCGACTACGCCCTCACCCTGCCCGAGGCCCACGAGGAATTTCCCTGGGGTGAGCGCGTGATCAAGGTGCGCGGCAAGATCTTCGCCTTCTTCGGCCACCCCGACGGCGCCGTCGGCCTCAAGCTGCCGCAGTCCTTCCACGAGGCCCTCACCGAACATGGCGCCAAACCCGCCGGCTACAACCTCGGAAAGTCCGGCTGGGCCGTGGTCCCCGACGGGCCCGCCCACAAGTCCCGCAACGAGGCCTGGCTGCGCGAGAGCTACCGGGCCGTGGCCCCCAAGCGCCTGGGCGCCCTCCTCGCCCCCGACGCGGCGCCACCCGGGGACGGCCCAGGTTAGGCCGACGGCCCTCTGCGGGAGCAGCCTTGCAAACGGACTCCATCGACTGGTCGCGTTGGGTCGCCCGCATCCGCGGCACCCTGCTCTTCTGCCGCCGCCCCGGCGAAGTGCTGCTGATGCGAAAGAAGCGCGGCCTCGGCGCCGGCAAGATCAACGCGCCAGGCGGCAAGGTGGAGCCCGGCGAGAGCCCGCTCCAGGGCGCCATCCGCGAGACCGAAGAGGAGGTCTGCGTGGTCGCCCACGCCGCCGACTGGCGGGGCGAGCTCTTCTTTCAGTTCGTCGACGGCCTCTCCATCCACGTCGATGTCTTTGAGAGCTGGGACTTCAGCGGCGAGCCCGCCGAGACCGACGAGGCCCTGCCCGCCTGGTTCGCCGAGGCCCAGATCCCCTACGCCGAGATGTGGGAGGACGACGTGGCCTGGCTGCCCGTGATGCTGGCCGGCCAGCGCCTGCGCTTCTGGGCCACCTTCGACGGCGACCGCATGCTTGACCACCGGCTGGAATTGCTCGGATGAGGCGCCCCGCCCACGCCGCCTTCGCCTTCACCCACCGGCGCATCGAGGGGCGCACCCTGGTGCTGGGCTACGCCCTGCGCGGCGGGCCCGACCCGGACATCGCCTTCGAGGAGCGCATCAGCACCCCCGAAGCGCTGCCGGCCCCCGACCCCGGTGATCCCGTCGTAGACGTGCTCACCGACGCCGTGCACCGCGCCTTTGGCGTCTCCTACTTCAAGGCCGCCGTGCCCCCCCGCTTTGAGGCCGAGCCCGTCGGCCCCGCCGAGGCCGCCCTCTGGGACACCCTCTACGGCGAGGGGCTGGGCGAGTTCTGGTTTCGCAACCAGCTCGACCCGGCCCAGCGCGGCGCCTTTCCGGTGGGCCCGCCCCGGCCCGTCGTCGCCGTCGCCGCCCCCGGCACCGAGCGCGTGCTGGTGCTGGCCGGCGGCGGCAAGGACTCGGCTGTGGCCGCCGAGGTGGTGCGGGCCGCCGGGGTCGAGGCCGACGCCTACAGCCTCGGCAGCGCCCCCTGGCTCGGCCGCTCCGCAGCGGCGATGGGCCTGCGCCACCTGCGCTCCAGCCGGCGCCTCGATCCGGCCCTGCTCGCGCTCAACGCCGCCGGGGCCTACAACGGCCATGTGCCGATCTCGGCGGCCATCGCGGCGCTCAGCACCCTCGTCGCGACCCTCGGCGGCTACAGCGCCGTCCTCGCCGCCAACGAGCGCGCCGCCGACGAGGGCAACACGCGGTGGCGGGGCATCGAGGTCAACCACCAGTGGAGCAAGTCCCTGCGCTTTGAGGCGGCCTGGGCGGACTTCTGCGCGGCCCGGGCCCCCGGGGCGCCGATCTGGCGCAGCCTGCTGCGACCCCTGGGCGAGCTGGCCATCACCACCGCCTTCGCCCGCCATCCGCGCTACTTCGACCACATCACGAGCTGCAACGCCAACTTCCGCCAGAGCCCCGGCGCCGAGCCGGCCCGCTGGTGCGGGCGCTGCCCCAAGTGTGTCTTTGTGGCCCTCTGCCTCTCCCCTGCCCTCTCCGAGGCCGACACGGCGCGGATCTTCGGGCAGGATGTCCTCGCAGACGGCGAAAACGAGGCCCTGCTGGCCGCCCTGGTGGGCCAGTCGGGCATGAAGCCCTTTGAGTGTGTGGGCACCCCCGAAGAGAGCCGCCTCGCCCTGTCGCGCCTCGCCCGCCAGGGGCGCCTGCGCGGCATGGCGGCGGACTTCTGGCGGGCTCACCCCGAGGTGGCGGTGCCGGCCGATGACGCCGCCTGGACCGCGGCCCAGCGGCCCTTTGGCCCCCACCTGCTGCCCCCGGTCTGGGAGGAGCGCCTGCATGCGTATCTCGGCACTTCCCCCCGGTAAGATCGGCCTGCTCGGCTTTGGCGTGGAGGGCAAGGCCACCTTGGCGGCCCTGCGCCGCGCCGGCCGCGCCGACGACGTGGCGGTCTATAGCGACGCGCCCCTCGCCCTGGAGCCCGGCCTCGACCTGCGCGTCGGCCCCACGGCGCGCCTCGACGACCTCGCCCTCCTCCTGCGCTCGCCGGGCTTCGCGCCCCACCACCCCCTTCGCCGCCGGGCCGACGCCGAGGGCATCCTCCAAAGCACCGCCACCCGGCTCTTCCTCGCCGAGGTGCGGGCGCTGGGACTACCGATCATCGGCTTGACCGGCAGCAAGGGCAAGAGCACCACCAGCACCCTCACCGCGCTGACCCTGCAGGCCGCCGGCCAGGAGGCCGCGCTGGTCGGCAACATCGGCACCCCCGCCCTTGATCGCCTTGATGAAATCGCCGCCCGCCGCGCGCCCGTCGTGATGGAGCTCTCCAGCTACCAGTGCGACGACTTGCAGCCCGGTGAGGGCCCCGACATCGCCGTGCTGCTCGACCTCTTCCCCGAGCACATGGACTGGCATGGCGGGGTCGAGGCCTACTTTGCCGCCAAGCTTCGCCTCGCCGCCGCCCAAAGCCCCAGCGGGCGCCTGCGCTACCACCACCGGGTCTCGCACCACATCGTCGGCGCCGGCTTTCCCGGCGAGGCCGAAGCGGTGAACCACCCCGGCGGGCTGCACTTCGCCGAGGGCTGGTTTCGCGAGGGCGACCGCCGGCTCTGCACCGACGAGGGCATGGCCCTCCCCGGGGCCCACAACCGCGAGAACGCCGTCCACGCCTTCTCCGCCGCCCGCCTCCTCGGCGCGACCCCCGACCATCTGCAGGCCGCCCTGCGCTCCTTTGGCGGTCTGCCCTTCCGGCTACAGGACGAGGGCCTCCACCGCGGGCGGCGCTGGATCAACGACTCGATCAGCACGGCCCCCGAGGCGGCGGCGGCCGCCCTGCGCGCCTTCCCCCAGGCGACCACCCTGATCGCCGGCGGCCACGACCGGGGCTACGATCCGCGGCCCCTGGTCGCCGCCCTCGCCGAGAGCGCCGTGGCCGAGCTGATCCTCCTCCCCATCACCGGGGCTGCGATCGCGGCGGGGGTCGGAGCGGCGGGCCTGCCGATGCGGGTGACCGAGGTCGCCGATCTGCCCGAGGCCGTCGCCCTCGCCGAGGCTCGCAGCCCACAAGACAGCCTCGTGCTCTTCTCCCCCGGGGCGCCCTCCTACAACCAGTACCGCTCCTTCGAGGAGCGCGGCCGGCACCTGCGCGCCCTCCTCCAGAGCTGACCCGCCGCAGCCCGCCCGGCCTGGCCGATCGGCTACACTGCCGACCCCGGAGGGCGACATGGCCTGGCGCGAGGAGTACGAAGCCCGCCGCTGCAGCGCGGACGCAGCGGTGCGGCACATCCAGAAGGGTGACCACGTCTACATGGGCGGCAACGCCGCCACGCCGCGGGCCCTGGCCGCCGCCCTGGCCGCGCGGGCGCCCGAGGTGTCGGGGGTCACGGTGGCCCATGTGCTCTTGTTGGGCGAAGACCCCTTCGCGGCGGCCCGCGCCCACATCCGCCATCGGGCCCTCTTCGTCGGGCCGGCCGACCGCGAGGCCGTGAACGCCGGGCGGGCCGACTATGTGCCCTGCCACCTCTCGGAGATCCCCGAGCTCTTCCGCGACGGCACCTTCCCCGTGGATGTGGCGATGCTGATGGTCTCGCCCCCCGACGCCCATGGCTTCTTTTCGCTGGGGGTGGAGGTGCTGGCCAGCCTCGCCGCGGCCAAGGTCGCCAAAACGGTGATCGTTCAGGTCAATCCCCAGATGCCCCGCGTACACGGCGACACCTGGCTCCATGTGAGCGAGGTGACCTGCCTCGTCGAGCACGAAGAACCCCTCGCCGAGCTGCCGGTCCTGGCCCCCACCGAGACCGAGATCGCCATCGCCCGACACATCGTCCCGCTGATCCCGCCTGAGGCCACCCTCCAGTTGGGCATCGGGGGCATCCCCAATGCCGTGGTCTCCCTGCTGGCCGGCCGCGACGACCTCGGCGTTCACAGCGAGATGATCTCCGACGGCGTGATGGTGGGGGTGCGAAAGGGCGTGCTCACCGGGCGGCACAAGAGCCTGCTCCCCCGCAAGGTCCACCAGGGATTGCTGGA
>JBEIQK010000278.1:0-7572 GCA_040376505.1 Alphaproteobacteria bacterium
CGACCGACCTTCGTCACCCGTCCACCAGGGTGGGGGCGTCCCGCAGGGAGAGGCGAGCGACCTCCGCCGCCCCCTCGCGTGCTGACTGCCACGCGAAACTGATCCACTTCGCCACGCGAAACTGAGCCACCTCCAGATCACCCCCACGCCCCAGCTACGACGCATTGCCAATCAATCGTCCTCGCTGGAGCAGGAGATGCTGAAGGTGGCTGAAGTGCATGTAGTTCGACACAAGGTCCTCGTGGAGGGCCATTCGCAGCGCGAGGTGGCGCGGGAGTTGGGAATCTCCCGAAACACCGTCGCCCGCTACCTCAACGACAATGTCAAAGCCGGATCTCGGGCGGGGGCGGAGGCCCGTCCGAGCCCCGTGCGGACCGCCATCGAGCCCATGGTGACCGCCTTGCTCGCGGGGGCGCGGCAGACCCTGAAGCAGCGGCTCACCACACCACGGATCGTGGAGCTGCTCGCCCAGAAGGGCGTCGAGGCCGCGCCGCGCACCGTCCACCGGATCGTCACCGAGTGGCGTCGACAGCGCGCCGAGGTGTTCATTCCCCTGGAGTATCCCCCCGGCGACCTCGCCGAGGTCGACTTTTTCGAGCTTCAGGTCGTGATCGAAGACAAGGAGCAGAAGGCCTGGATGTTTGTCATGCGCCTGATGCACTCCGGCCGGGACTTCGCCTGGCTCTATCGCTGGCAGGACCTCGCCTGCTTTCTCGATGGCCACGTGCGGGCTTTCGCGCAATTCGGCGCCGTCCCCCGGCGGATTCTGTATGACAACCTGAAGGCCGCGGTCCGCCGGGTGATGGTAGGCTCCGAACGCCAGCTCAACGAGCGATTCGCCGCCATGGTCGCCCACTATGGTTACGCGCCGCGTTTTGCGCGGCCAGCCAAGGGCAGCGACAAGGGCGGCGTGGAGTCGCGGGGCAAGCTGATCCGCTGGCAGCACCTCTCCCCCGTGCCCGCGGCGAATTCGGTGGATGAAATCAGCCAAACCCTGGTGGCACGGCTCGACGCATCCATGGAGCGGCCCCGGCGACGGGGCGAGCCCAGCATTGCGGACCACTGGGAGGTCGAGCGACTGGAGATGCTCCCGCTGCCCACACGCGCCCACGACCCAGGCCTGCTCGATCTCGTCGTGGTCGATCGCCAATCGAGGGTGCGCGTCGCCGGTGCGATCTACTCGGTGCCAAGCAGCTGGAAGGGCCTCCAGATCAAGGCCTGGCGTCATGCTGCGCGCATCGTGTTCACCGATGGGCGCGCCTCTGTCGAGCGGCCCAGGGTGCCGGCGCACAAGAAACACATCGTGTACACCGACTACCTGCCTGACCTCGCTCGAAAGCCGCAGGCTCTGGAGCAGATCGCGCCAGAGTTGGTGGCGCAGCTCGGGGAGCCCTTCGATCAGGTGTGGGCGCACCTCGTCGCCACCCGCGGCCGGCAGGCGGCAGCCCAGGCCTTCAAGGTCGTTGTGGCCGCAATCGTAACCAGTGGCGAGGCCGAGGTGCGACGCCTCCTCCGGAGGGCCATGGACGCGGGCGATGACCCGATTCTCTCGATCCGACCGCCTTCCCCGCCGCCATCGACCCCGCCCCTGCCCGCCGCCCTGGTCGGCCTCAATGTGGAAGCAACCAACCTTCAGGTCTTCGATCAACTGCTCGGGGTGGCCAAATGAGTCGAGACCTTGCCATTGACGCAAACGTGGTCGCACACCTCCGCGAGCTCAAACTTCCCGGGATCGCACGGGCCTATCGGGAGCTCGCCCGGCAGTCGCGCGACCAGGGCTGGACTCCCGAAGAGTACCTGCTGGAGGTGCTCGACGCCGAACTGCGCAGCCGCACTGAAAACGTGGCCAAGCAACGTCTGGTCGAGGCCCGCTTCCCTTCCCGCAAAACCATCGACCAGTTCGACTTCGGCGCCCAGCCGGCGCTGGACCGCGAGCAGATCATGCGCCTCTCGCGCTGCGAGTGGGTGACCAGCAAGCAGCCGGTCTTGCTGGCGGGCCCGGTGGGCACGGGAAAGACGCACCTCGCCATCGCGCTGGGGATTGAAGCGGCGCAGCGTAGGTTCCGGGTTCGCTTTTTCCGGGTTGACGACCTGGTGCGGACCTTGACGGAGGCCCGGTCTCAGCACGAGGTGAGCCGCTTGACGAAGCGCCTCGACAACGTCGATGTGCTGATCCTCGACGAGCTTGGCTTTGTGCCGTTCGATCGAACGGGCGCCGAGCTGTTGTTCAATCTGTTGGCGAACCGCTACCAGCGGCGCGCGACGGTGGTGACGACGAACCTCGCCTTCAGCGAATGGAGCCGTGTGTTCGGCGACGAGAAGCTGACGGCGGCGCTCCTCGACCGCGTCGCCGAGAACGCGCAGGTGGTGCTGACTGGCGGCCCGAGCTTCCGCACCCGACGGCCAGCGCCGAACGCGACGGCTGGTGGGTAGCGTCAACGCCCTGGAGACCACGGCCAGAAGGTAGGCCTTGCCGCTGCCCGCGCGGGAGTGCGCAGCGGGTGGTGGCGGGGCGGGGTCTGCCGGGTCTGCCTGGTCTATGGACGAGCATGGACAACCCTGATGGGTTGCCCACACTCGCCCACAGCCCCTTGGAAAGCTGCTGCGCACCTTTCCACAGCCCCTTGGACAACTCCGATGCGGAGTTGCCCACAGCCCTGGTTGCTGCGACGACGGGTGAAAATCATTTTTCAAACGGGTCCGGACCCAACACTGCTGGCGAGGTTGGAGACACAGAAAATGTCATCCGTGGGGGAGGCGGCGCTTGAGGTGGCGTGCTACCCAGCCGTTGGAAGTGGCTCAGTTTCAGATGGCGAGCCTGGATCAGTTTCTGGTGGCGGGGAGCATCGCCGTCTCCACCGCAGGCGCCGTCCTGCTGGCCCTCGCCGCCGCCTGCACCCCGTCGACACCCGCCCTCTCAACGGCCCCGGGCGACACCGCCCCGACAACCCCCGCCGACGACCCCCCAACGCCCCCATCCGAAGAGCCCACCGAGACGATCGGCCCCGCCGGCGCCCCGCCCGAGGCGGACACCTCCGACACCGTCTTCGATCCCGCCGTCATCCACCGCATCGACCTCACCCTGGACGCCGCCGCCTGGGCCGATCTGCGCGACAACCCCTGGGCAGAGACCTGGTGGACTGGCGACTTCGCGCTCGACGGCGAGTTCATCGGCGAGGTCGGCTTCCGGGCCTACGGGGGCGCCAGCCATGTGCCCGGCAAGCCCAACCTCAAGGTCGGCTTCGACCGCGAGGTGCCCGGGCGCGAGTTCCGCGACCTCGAGCAGCTCAAGCTCGACGCCTCTACCCAGGACCCCGGCTTCCTCAACGAGGCCGTCGCCACCGAGGTCCTCCGCGAGCTCGGCCTCCCGGCCGCGCGGACCGGCTGGGCCGTGGTCTACGCGAACGGGGAGAAGGTGGGCTTTTACGTGCTCCTCGAACCGATGGACGACACCTTCATCCGGCGCTGGTTCGGCGACGACGACGGCGTGCTCTACGGCACCACCTCCTACATGTATGCCCAGGGCCTCAACCGCTTCACCACCAGCTCCCCGCTCAGCTGGTACGTCGTGACCTTCGGCGAAGGCGACGGCTCCGACATCGCGGCTGCCGCCGACGCCATCGCCCTCGGCACCCGCGAGGAGGTCGAGGCCTTGGTCGACACCGAGACGTCGATGCGCATCTCGGCCACCCGCGCGATGATGGGCAGCACCGACTCCTTCGTCGCCGACGGAAACAACTTCTACCTCTACAATCACCAGGGCCGGATCGTCGTGCTCCCCTGGGACTTCGACGTGGAGCTCGCCGGCTATGCGCCGGTCTTCTGGAACATGGTGGAGATGGAGATGGAGCGCCCCTGGGAATACTCCCACTGGCGCACCAACTCGCTCACCGGGGAGATCTACACCGAGCCGCTCTACGCGCGGATGCTCGCCGAGGGGTGGGACCTCGACGGTTGGATGGCGACGGTCACCGCCGGCCCCCTCGACTGGGCCGTGGTGGACGCGCGGGTGCAGGCGCTCGCCGCGGTCATCGACGCCGAGGCCTGCGCCGACGCCTACCACAGCTGCGCGTCGCACCGCCGCCGGGTGGCCGACCTGCGGTTCTTCCTCCACACCCGCCTGTCTCGGCTGGCCGGGGGCGAGGTGGCGGACTGTTCGGGGCCAGGCGCGCTCGCCTTCTCCGGGTCGGTGGGCGCGGGCAGCCTGCTGGTCGACTCGAGCGAGTGGGCGCCCGGCCTCGTGGTGAACGGAGCGCACCACTGCACCGGCGTGTACGCGCACGCGCCGAGCGAGGTCGCCACGACGGTGACCGCCGGCACCTTCTCGGGGGCGGTGGGCCTCCACGACGCCAACAACACCTGGGGCAACGGCGTGGTCTTCGCCATTGTGCAGGGCGGCGCGGTCCTGTGGTCCAGCGGGCCCGTGGTGGGCTACGTCGACGCCGTGCCCTTCGCAGTGACGGTGGGCGCGGGCGCGCTCACGCTCCGCGCGGATGCGCGCGGGGACAACACATGCGATCGGTCGGTCTGGGTGGATCTCGCGGTGGAGTGAGCGGGGCTGCCTTGTGACGGGTCCTGGGTGCAGGAGCCGGCCCGGGGGCTGCGGGGATGGCGATGCCCGCCGCGTTGCCGCACGAAAGGGGCTTCAGCCCGCCGCCTGCTTCCCGCCAATGCCCTCCCCATCGACCAGGGCGTCATCGTCGCCAAAACCGCGACAAAACACCGGGTGCCTGCCGCGACACGTTGACTGGAGCGTTGAACCCGCTTGCCGTCGAAAAAGCGGCAGGGCTTCAATCGGCCGCTCCAGGCCTACGCGCGCTGGCAAGCGCAGCGGTCTGGGCGCCCGTTCGTATCGTGCCCTTGCACGGCGATCAGCACGAGCCTTGCCGCCCGGGCCACCCGAGTATATCGACGGCGACAAGCCAAACGCGCTGTGGAGGGCCTCTAAGGATGTCGGCTCGAAGCGGTTGGCCGCCTGGCGTTCCAGGGCCTCACAGTCGTCGACGGAAGCTCGCGGTTTCCTCCGCTTGGAAAAGGTCACCCTCACTGCCGGGGACATAGTGACGCGGCCCTCTCGTGAATTGCGAGCAGCCAGAGCATCACCGCGGAGGCGGTGTCGTCAATCCTGTTGGCCGCCGCCAAAGACACGACAGGGCCACCGTGCCCGGGGCGCCGAGCTCCTTGGCGAAAGCGCGAGTCGCCGTGGACTCGCCGGCCTCTCGGGCGGCGTGAACCACGGGGCAGAGCTGCTGCTGGACAAAGGGGAGGCGGTTCGGCAAGCAGGCCCGTGGCGGAAGCACGGCGTGCTGAGCCAGATCGCAGGGGACATTGAAGAGGCGAGGCGTGGACAGTACCCGACCATCGGCGCTCTCCGGAGGCTCTCAAGGTATTGCGCCCCCGCCGGTGACAGCGCGGGCCGCCGCCGGTGTCTTGGTGGGAGAGGTGTCCCATGTCCCGGTTCTGGTCGTGGCTCCCGGCCGCGCTGCTGCTTCTCCCACTCCCTGCGCATGCCACCTGGTCGATCGTCGCCGTCGACGAGGAGACCGAGGAGGTGGGCATCGCCGGCGCCACCTGCGGGCCGATGGTGTGGTTCATCGCCGGCCTCGTGCCGGGCGAGGGCGTCATCGCGGCCCAGTACGCCACCTCTCGCCACGAGCGGGAGACCGGGGAGGACCTGCTGCGCGAGGGGGAGAGCCCCGCCGCGGTCTTGAAGGCCCTGCGGGCCCAGGACAAGGACGCTGCGCTGCGCCAGTACGGCATCGTCGCCCTCGGAGAGGCGCCCGTCACCTTCACCGGGGGCGAGGTGGAGGGGCCGGCGCTCACGGTGGAGGGTGACCGGTGGACCGCCCAGGGCAACACGCTCGCCTCGGAGGCGGTGGTGGAGGCCGCGGCGGCGGTGATGGAGGCCGGGGAGGGGAGCCTCGCCGACCGGCTGATGGCGGCGCTCGAGGCCGGGGCCGCCGAGGGGGGAGACGCGCGCTGTGCGCCCGAGGACGCCGCCAAGAGCGCCGTCCTCTACGTGGCCGAGCCCGGAGACCGCGCCCGCGAGCCCACCGTGGAGGTGCGGGCGAGCGGGGCCGGGGCGGTCGAGGAGCTGGCGGAGGACTACGCGGCCGGGCGCATGTCGTGCAGCACCATGGACGGTGCGAGGGCCGGGGGGCTCGGGCTCCTTTGGGCCGTCCTGCTGGGCGGTCTGTCGCGGCGCCGGCCGCCTGGGCGATGACGCGCGGGCGGCGCGATGGGGGACGGCGCCATGAAGAACTTTGACCTGGACGTTCGAGGCCTGTTGGATTAGCCCGAAAGAGCAGGGCATTCTACCGCTTTTTTTGTATGTCTCGTTCGGCTGATGTGAGGTAATCGATGCTCTGGGCTCTTGTGGGTACGGTGTTGGCGACCTGTCCGAATATCTCCTATGGCACGGCCGAGGAGGGCAAGGTCGTGTTTGAGGCCATGGTGGATGAGGCGGAGGCGGCCAAGGTGGTGGTGGCCGGGGCGGTCGAAGCTGCGATGACCACCGCGGGATGTGGGGTGAGCACCTCGACCAGCCTGGAGGGTCTGTGCGGCGTGTTGGGTGAGGCGACGATGACCACCGTCGAATATGATTGTACGATTGGGGATGCCACAGTGTCGGGTTCTTCCGAAAAGGTCACCTGGTCGAACAAGGAGACGTGTGGTGACGAATTGTATGGCAGCCAGACCGACACGATTCTGGCCGTCACCTGGGCGGACTCTCTTGGCACCAACCCCATCGCTTCGCTCTCCGCCGTGGTGTCGATGGATGCGTCAACCGCATTCGACGGCTACGACGTCGATGAACTGTCCACGACCATGTCGACCGTGACCTACACGTTGCGTGCGTCCGGAAGCAGGCCAGTGAGCCTGACCTGGTCCTTCGAAAAACAGCCGGATTCCCTCAGCAGCGTGGACGTGTATACTACATCGCTGGACGCGACGTGGAGCGATTGTGGTGGACACGTGAGTCATGAGGTCGAGAGTTCGTACACGAGCAGGTATGCATACACCTCCATCAGCGATGCGCTCGTGGGGGACGGGGCTGAGATCTCCTACGCGTCGCAGTATGGAGATGATGAGTGTGAGGCACCGGATTGGTGTCGGTGTTCGGAGGTTGACATTGATGGCGTCCTTTATTTCGGAGGGGCTCGGTCAAGTGCCCGATTGACAGACTGGGGCCCGGCGACCGATCTGGACGGCGATGGGTCGCTGGCCGAGGGGACGGACTGTCATGATGATGATCCCGCCATCAATGTTTGCGGGAATGAGATCTGTGACGGGGCCGACCAGGATTGTGATGGAACCGTAGACGACGGTGAGCCCATGTACCCGGACCTGGACGGGGACGGCTGGGGGGCCCTCGTGCCAGATGCCACCGACGGGGCTATGGGGCTGGTGTGTTCCACCGGTGATTGCGATGATCTGGACAGTGCCCGCAACCCGGGCCAGGTGGACGGAATTTGCGACGGCGTGGACATGGACTGCGATGGTGTGGATGAGGGTGCAGGCTACCGAGACCTGGACGAAGACGGCTTTGGCGGCTTCTCCGTATCGGAGGGC